>JARRRG010000767.1:0-3145 GCA_037380965.1 Deltaproteobacteria bacterium | reverse complement strand
ATCGTTCCTGTGGTGGCTCAACCAACGTACGGAACGCAGCACCAGGGGCGCTCTCAAAGTAGCCGCATGTGGAAAAAGAAGGACAGATAAAGCGAGCTTCTGATCTTTATCCTCAGAGCTCAACAAGGGGAATCTCGTATGATATGGAGCATTTATCTTCCGATTGCCGGGAACAGCGTGAATTTGATTATGTTGATCGGCCTGGGAGGAGGCGTGGGATTTCTCGCGGGGCTTTTCGGCGTGGGGGGAGGTTTTCTCATGACGCCCATGCTTATTACAGCAGGAATCCCTCCCCTGATAGCTGCCGCATCCGATTCAAACCAGATTGTAGCAGCCTCGACGTCCGGCACGTTTGCCCACTATCGCATGGGCAACGTTGACTTCAAGATGGCACTGCTTCTCCTGCTTGGGGGGCTCATCGGCGGAACCATCGGAGTGCAATTGATTAAGATCCTGAGGAGCCTCGGTGATGCGGATTTCGTCATTCGAATACTTTACGTTGTGCTTATGGGTTTTGTGGGATCGTACACCTTTATCGAAAGTCTTAATAACCTCACCAAGCGCCCTCATAGGGCAAAAAGTGTAGATTCCACGAAACCCAACCTGTACCAACGAGCCATTCGAGCACTGCCCTTTCAGACGGACTTCCCGAAGTCCGGCGTATCGTTCTCCTTTCTTCTACCGGTCTTGCTGGGATTCTTCGTCGGTGTCCTGGCAGCGATCATGGGAATCGGCGGCGGATTCATGATGGTTCCGGCAATGATCTATCTGTTGCGGATGCCCATGCATGTGGTCGTCGGCACGAACCTGTTCCAGGAATTGTTCATATGCGTCAACGTTACGATCATGCAGGCCGCGACAAACCGCACCGTGGACGTCGTTGTCGCGATCGTGCTGTTACTCGGTTCCACGATCGGCGCCCAATTGGGCGCACGCTTGAGCAGGAGACTCAAAGCCGACCAACTCAAAATAATCCTCGGGGCAATCATCTTGCTCGTCATGGTCCAAATGCTGCTCAGCTTGGTCCTCTCCAGCGGTCTTGCTGGCCACAGAGGAGGTCACGAAGTGAAAGCCAGGCACCATATCATACTGCGTCTCGCGACCGCAGGTCTCACGATGCTCGCGCTCGCGTCATACTCGCGCGCGTCGACAGAATCCTTGGATCTTCGAGCTGAACCGAACCGCATTCTGATCAACGAGTCCTTTCACGGTCGACATATCCACTTGTCTGCACAGATCCCACGCGGGACTCAGGCAGTTGTGGAATTGAAAGGCCAGACCCATAAAGAGCATCTGGTTCAGAAAGGCCGCCGCTGGGGACTCTGGATGTCAGTGGGGGAGGTCACCGTCGAGGGAGCACCTTCGTTATATCTCGTGGCCACAACCGATCCCAAACTGCTGTTGAACCAGAAGTCGGCAGACCGATGGGGATACGGTGCGCTTCGTGAGCAGATCAAGTTTTCCGAACCGAATCACAAGCCCGGTGAAGTAGATTTGTTTTCGCAGTTTATCAAGCTCAAGGAGCGTGAAAGGCTGTACGGAGAGTACCCTGGCGCCATCAAGGTGGTGGCCCTGACGGATAAGGTGCAGGAGATAAGGGGGCAGCTCAAACTGCCGGGAAACGTCAGACCGGAAGAATATGTGTTGTCCATAAGCGTTCTCGAAGACGGGCAGATCCTCGAACGGAGGCACATAAAATTGCATGTGGTCATGGAGCATCTGACGGCATTTCTCTATTCGTTGTCGCAACGCTATCCCACACTTTACGGTTTTCTGGCCGCTGCCATAGCGATGGCGATGGGGCTTCTGACGGGGTTCGTTTTCAAAGGTAAGGGCGCTCACTGATTGCGAGACGGTTCAACCGAAACCTCAAGATTCGCAACTTTGGGAGCACTCACTTGCTACTGCGCAGGTTTATGTTGCGCGGGAGCGGTGGATCTCCTGACAAGCCCGTTTAAGCTTGTGGAACAACCGTAGTTGCTCGGAAAAAAGGTTACAGGCCAAATGCCTTTGCTGAACAGTGTACGTCGGAAGTTTTCAAATCCGATTAGCATGGGAAAGGAGCTTTTCAGAAAGGAGCTTTTCATGGCAATCATCACGATTTCTCGGGGCTCTTACAGCAAAGGAAAAGAGGTCGCGGAGAGAGCCGCCGAACTGCTTGGGTACTCGTGCATTTCTCGCGATCTCCTTGTGGAAGCGTCCGAGCAGTTCAACATACCTGAAATCAAGCTCGTGAGAGCTCTTCACGATGCCCCGTCCATTCTCGAACGCTTCACGTACGGCAAAGAAACATACCTGGCGTACGTCGAATCAGCCTTTCTGAAGCACGCGCAGAAAGACAATATGATTTATCATGGGCTGGCAGGGCACTTTTTCCTCAACGGGATCCAGCACGTACTCAAGGTGAGAGTCCTGGCAGACATCGAGGATCGCATCCGGCTCGAGGCCGAACGGGAAAAGATCCGACCGGAAGACGCCCGCCACGTTCTGGAGAAGGATGACCATGAACGACGTCAGTGGAGCCGCAGCCTTTTCGGCATAGATACCTGGGACCCAAGTCTGTACGACATGGTGCTTCACATAAGACGACTGGCGGTGGAGGACGCGGCAAGCATCATTTGCCAAACGGTGAAGCTGCCTCACTTTCAGACAACTCCCGAATCCCAGGCAGCGATGGATGACCTGGTGCTGGCTTCAGAGGTAAAGATTAAACTGGTCAACACCTACCCTAATATCAAAGTGACCGCGCGTGAGGGCATCGTTTCTATCGATACGTCATGGACAATGCAGTCAGCCCCGCAGCTTGCGGATGAAATCGCGGAGGTGGCGAAAAAGGTCCCGGGTGTCCGAGACGTCAGAGTCCATGTGAGCCTTCGGAGCCCCGATGTTTGATCGATTGCTCAGAACCTCGCGGATGCTTGTGTTCCCTTGAACCGTCGACGAATCGAGACGATCGCCTGATTGTGCTATGGGGATTGCCAAAAAGTTCTGAGCGGACGGGTCGTAATTTTGACAGGTGGCGGGAATCCTCTGAACGAACATTCGACGGCCTTGGGCCCCGTGTTGTAGTAGCTGACAAACCTTGTGATCTCTGTCCTCAGGTCGTCGGGGTACTCCCAGACCATGAGAGTAATCTTCTCCTTGC
>JARRRG010000766.1:0-3000 GCA_037380965.1 Deltaproteobacteria bacterium | reverse complement strand
GTAACGCAGAATTTCACACATTTGGGATCCCCCTGGCACAGATCGCATTTGGTCACTTTTCCCGTGTCCGGGCGAACCAACGGCGCGCCAAAAGGACACGCGTGGATGCACATCCTGCACCCTATGCAAGCCTCTTCATCTATGACCATGGCACCCGTATCCTGGTCTCGAGCTATGGCCTGTACCGGACAAATTTCCGCGCACGGGGCTTGTTCGCATTGATGGCAGATCATGGGGATATCAGTTCCTTCAGTCTCCCAAGTGACGACGTGTACCCTTGATTTCATTGGGTTTACTTCATCTTCCCTGTAGAGAGAGCATATGATTTCACACACCTTGCATCCCGTGCACTTGTCATGATCGACAATGAGTACCTTGCGCATGTACGCCTCCAAGAAAGTAATGAGCTCAGAAACACGACGGCATGGACGACCGGTACAAAATCCGGGTCTGGACGGCCCGTTGCAGCGCTGGTGGGATTACCCGGTATACGTTCATCATGGGTAAGCTGCACGAATGCCGAGGGCCGGCGTTTTGAGCCGGCTGTCGCAGCGTTGGTATGTTTCTGTAAACGCAAGTCTGCTCAGGTGCACAAGCCCCCTCAATTCTCTGCTGCGACGCGGGTTTCTCCGCGCTTTTCCTGACAGCAATTCGAATCCTCCTCTGTGCATTTGAGCATCCTCACGAGGGCTTTTCCTGAAACTCCTGAAGCCCTTCAGCTCACGGTGGTTTTCATCTCAGTACTCCGGTACTGAGAAGAGTGCTCCAGTCTTCATGGGCCGCGCGAGGACGAAAAGGCCTTCCACCAGGAGCCGGCAATCAATGATACGTCACGGCAACGGTTGGTCCCACTTCAACTTGTCTCCCCATTTTTCTCTCGTCCTGGCCACGATGTCCGGATCGTCAACAGTCAACGGGGGGTCTTCCCCGTAAAAATGATACTCTTCCCAGGGCATGGTTGCGTCGATACCCATCTGGCACTGCCAACCCTTTGGCTTGAGTGGAATAGCCGGATCGAGCCACTGCCCGGCTCTTCTCGGGCTTATCGTCACATCCCTGTCGGCCTTGACCCTTGTGGAAAGGGCCCAGTGCACACTGTTGTAGTCCCAGATGTCAATGTCCTTGTCCACGACGATCACATGCTTGTAACGGGCATAGGTCGCCCCCCAAAGGGCATCCATGGCCTGCTGCGGGTGCCCCTTGAACAACTTGTCGATTTTCACAATGGCCTCGTAGGTCACATCACATCTCAGATCGAGAATTCCGGGAACCACCTGTTTCAGGGTCTTGTATGCCTCGGCCTGTGAAGCCTTGCCCACGACTATGGCGCTGTCGGAAGGATACCACTGTTCCCTCGCCCCAAGAAAGATGGGATTGTTCCTATGGGTAATAGCCGTGACTTCAAAGACAGGATTGCTTCTCGCCTCGCCGTAGTATCCCGTGTATTCTCCGAACCCTCCCTCCATGTGTCGGTACTCGGGTTTGATAAACCCTTCGAAGACGAACTCGGAGGTGGCAGGGACCTCGATGTCAATGGTCTTGCATTTGACCATCTCCAGAGGTGCGCCCCTCAGGGCTCCTGCCAAATGAAACTCATCCACGCCCGGCGGAGTCCTGGTGCAGGAAACGGTAAAGACTATGGGATCGTAGCCGGTAATGACCGCCATGGGCATGGGCCGGCCCATTCTCTCATACTTTATGTAATGCTGTCTTCCATGCGTATACTCAGGCGCGCCCCAGCCAAGAAGGTTCTTGTCAAGGGTTCCCATCCGATAAATTCCGGCATTCAAGACCCCGGTATCGGGGTCCTTGGTCACGGAGACTCCAAGGGTCCCGGGGAAGGGCCCGCCGTCACGTTCGTGCCAGACGGTGTTGCATACTTTGTTCAGATCAATGTCCCCGCCTGATATGGTGACTTCCTGACACGGTCCTGAACTCATCAATCCCCAGCGCCCACAAAAAACGGCGGTCAGCCCCCAGAAGATTGGCAACCATGGGGAAATCAGCCCCTTTAATGTTATGAAAGAGTATGGCCGGGCCCATCTCCTGCAAGCCGATCCTTGTTATCCCGTTAATCTCCCACTCGGGATCTACTTCATCCGTGATGTGTAAGAGGTCCTTCTTGCTTTCAAGGAAATCCAAGAATTCACGCATGTCATGCCACTTGCCTTTGCCCATAGCCACTCTCCCTCACTTCATGGTCGGTTTCATAAATGCGGTCGCGGATTCATGCTCGTTCCCGGGTAGCTGCTCGGAAACGAGTTGGAAGATGACCGTGCGTCCCACAGGGACACGTGCACCACGTTCTCAGGTGAGCCTCTCCTGCTTGTGGAACACAAGTCTGGACTGCGCGCCTGGAGGACTCTTTGTCGAAGCATCCAATCTGTGACCGAGAGGGACATGCATTGCCAAACCCCTGATGTACGGCGCTTCCACCAGTGCGCCGTCACGCCGGTACCGCAAGTCCGTTTGCGCCGCCGCGGTTCGCGGACAAGCTCCCCGGGTACGAGTCTTGCCGCGTCCGGAACCCCGGAGCTCCGCGGCAAACGCCGCTTTCCTGTTTCACATCCCCGCTCAGAGGCATCGCACAGTCAAGGCTACCTCAATATCCTCCTTCTCGCCGCGAAACGACACGTCCTCTCTTGATCCAGGTCTCTCATTTACCCGGAGCTCGATTCCGGGAATACAATCGCCGGATCCGACTCGTGCCGCTCCCACTTTTGCGTAGAGATCAGTTTGTATCGGCCGCGTCTATGAAGGACGATTCAATCACTACGCTGGCCAATAAGTATCAAGAACCATGCCAAAGGGACGCATATGCCGAGTTAGATGTAAGATCTTGATATTTTTGAGGGGTCAGTCAACTTTTCTGCTTGGGCGTTGGTGAATTGAACGATTCGTTCAATTCGGAGATGAACGGATCGTTCAAGCCGGGTGGATTTTGCTGATTAATCGTCCTGATTTCCCCAAGCGTTCAGGCTCATGCCGTGTCCCATAAAT
>JARRRG010000765.1:0-2924 GCA_037380965.1 Deltaproteobacteria bacterium | reverse complement strand
GGAGAGGGATCTCGTGTTTGTCGATTGCGTGCTTGACAATCCATGGGCTGTGCCACTGGTCAAGGCCCGTGGCTTCGAGTTCTCTCGGCCCCTCACCAGGATGTTCCGGGGAAGGAATGCGGCTCAAAGACCTCGCGAATTGGAACCAGACCTCGGTCGATTGGGAGCGCCTTCTTTCCGCGAGCCCGGAGGGGTGCTTTGTCGCGGAGCACGACGGCCGAGTTATCGGCACCTCGACAACCATAGTGTACGAGGGAAGGTTTGCATGGATCGGTATGCTCCTGGTTGACCCGGAGTATCGAGGACAGGGAATCGGCACCGCGCTTCTCGAACGTGCAATTCAGTATCTCGATTCGAGAAACGTTCTCGCCATGAAACTCGATGCCACTCCCCGGGGCAAGATCCTCTACAACAAACTCGGATTTGTGAGCGAGTATGAGGTCGAGCGGTGGATGCTCAAGCGTCAGCCCGATGAGAACGCGGTGCCGCAGATCTCTGAAGCGATCGAAGACATTCTGGAGCTCGATCGGGAAATCTTTGGAGCCGACAGGAGCGAGCTGCTGCGCTCTATGAGCGAAGAAGCGCCGGGCTTCTCTCTGGCAGCCAGACAAGAGGGGGATGTCACCGGATATCTGTTCGGGCGACGCGGTTCGCTCGCGGACCACCTGGGGCCCTGGATGGCGGGAGAGGGATCTCGTGTTTGTCGATTGCGTGCTTGACAATCCATGGGCTGTGCCACTGGTCAAGGCCCGTGGCTTCGAGTTCTCTCGGCCCCTCACCAGGATGTTCCGGGGAAGGAATGAGTATCCGGGGCGACCGGAATTGCTCTGCGCCATCCTCGGCCCTGAATTCGGCTGAGAGCGCCCGACAAGCCTTCTCCCACCCCACATCATTGCCACGTTCGGTCTGAAAAGCCATTGGCACCTTCTGGTTCAGACCTTCAAACCAATGTCCCGCGGCGTCGGCAACCGCGGTTCACGCCTGTGCACGGGACAATTACCGTACGGCGAGCAGTATAGATTGTCGGTCCACTACCCCTCCTCATCCCTGCCCGGTGCCCTCCGGAATCCTCCTCTCCCAGCGCACCTCAATTCGCGGCGTGAAGATCGATTAGTACCGACATTCCATCCGAAGCGTGCAAACGGCGTCTCTTGCGTCACACACTACTCGATCGGGGTACGTGCCCTGGAGGAATCCGGAAAGCCCAAGCGAGAAGGGAACTTCCTCCACGAGATCCTGGGGGACCGGCCGATGAGGAGGCAAATGGAGTAAGGCCCCGCTATAGGTAATGTCGAGGATAAAGGTAAATTCATCAAAACTTGCCGAGAACGTCACTGGGCCGTCGGCCAAGGCACGCTCCTGAATGAGGGTGAAAACTTCGCCGGCGACTGTCGCAACCCTTTGCGTCATTTCCGCGCGACTCCCCCAGCTCTTGCCGCTTTCCTTTATCATGGTAGTGACCTGCTGGAGGGATGCTTCGTCCATCTTGACCGAGATCGACTCACGGCGTCGAGTGCCGATGGTGAAGAGGAGATTGAGTAGTATACCCGATGCCGTGGCGATTGTGAGAAGCGACCCGGTCATGGGGTGCATCCAGGCGGGAAGAGTCGCAAAATAATGCGGCACCACCTTGATCCTGCGCCAACCACGGACATTGGCAGAGCCAGAAACATCGCGGCAACCTTGGGAAAACAGGCAAAAACCGTAAACCAGAAGCCGATGGCCAGCGCGATGTAGCGGCTCGTCGCGCCGCTGGCTTTGGAAACACCCACCGCGCTGGGCGCGGAACTCATCCCCATCCCGCCGAGCAGGCCGGATACCGCGCATCCGATCCCGTCTGCAAGGACTCCACCACGGATCGATCCCATCTCAGGACGCGTCCAGTCCGCATCATTGATTTGCTGGCACGATATGACCACGCCAATTACCCTCAGACCCGCGGCCAGTCCCGCGAACAAAAAAGGGATGAGGAGCGATAGGTCAAACGAGTACGAGATATCTGATGGGTCTGGAATAGCAAATATTGGGGCAGCCCAAATTCGAGCCACATCCGCAGGATTGAGGAGACCCGTCGCAATCGCAGCCGCCAATCCTGCAATGATGCCGATCAGTGTGCACAGCAGGCGCCACATGCCTCTGGCCCAGATGCTGAGTCCAACCATGACCGAGAGCGTCAGGGTCGCGACAGCTATGTGCGTTCGCATGTGTGCGCCGGCCGCGTCCGCGCTCACGTCGAGAAGCTTTTCAACTCCTACGAGACCCAATTCGAGCCCCACAGCCAACACGATGAGACCCGACACCACCGGAGGAAAATATCGGCGCAAACGGAGGAGAACGCGCGAAAGCCCACCTTCGAAAATTCCGGCGATTATGGTCATGCCATATACCAGGGGTAGTCCACCAATCCTGGCTGCCATGATCGAGTTGTGTAGATAGACCGCGGACAGCACGGGCGGCGCGAGATAGCCCGAACCCACCGGGCCTTTCCACAGGCCCTGGAACACCGCGCCCGCGCCAAGGGCTATCATGCCAAAGCTCACCGCGTGTTGAGCAACTTCTGCGGAAGCTCCCGCTTCCCGTACCACAATCACCATGAGCACGAGGTAGATAGCCAATACCGAAACTAACTGCAATCCCAGGACGCCGAGATTGAGGAACGGCGGCATTTCATCCACTGCGTAAACGAGATTCTTCGGCCTTGTCATGTCTCACTCCACGATGGTTGTGGGGCATTCGCAGAGGTTCATCGGTTGACGCTTGCGGAGTCTTCTCCCCCTAAGACTCGACAGAGATGATGTCGTGGTTTCGTTCCCGAAAGAGGCTCTTCTGCCTGCCCCGAGCCTTCGAGAAGGAGAGGACCTCTCGGGAAAACCCAGCCTTTACACTCTGCGATTTACGGTGATCGCTTCTTTATTTCAGCAAAC
>JARRRG010000764.1:0-3089 GCA_037380965.1 Deltaproteobacteria bacterium | reverse complement strand
ACTCAGGAGGGTTTCTCGGTCAAGCCTGATTTCATCCTTGACGGACATATGCCTTCCTCCCCCGGGGCCGGAGAAGGAGTCCGGGGAAAGCCCAGGACATGAGACCGACTGCGTGTTTCACAGTTAGTCGCTCAGAGTGAGTTTGGGTTGGGAGTCCGTTCCGAAAAATTGCTCTAAGACTTTAGTTCTGCACCGCCGCGAATGTCTTGTTTGACATAACGACATGCGTAAGCACCTGTCAAGGGCTATTTTTAACACACCAAAACTACCCTAAAATTATACCGTGTTGGACGGCAATGTCACGCACGCCCGCGGCCCAATATTTGCGGGCTCATTGGCACACCTATTCGATGGCCCCCCCAGGAAAGATCCACCAAACCGTATGTGACACCGTTTGGTAGCGATGCCATCCCGTGCTGTGTCTAACCATGACTCATGATCAGTCCTCAAACGGATCATCAGGTCTCAAAGACCTTCAAAACCGTTTAGCCATTCGCGGGAATGATTCCTGCGGGACCATTTCCGGAACAAGGAGTCCTCACCGCGAGGACCTCTCGGTTAATTCCGGTCCGTTCTCTGGTCTATTCCCCAGGAGCGACTTAGCGTGGCAGGGCAAGGCTCCACGATCTCATGCCCGGGAATGGTAGACCGGCCAGCACGTAAATCGCGTACAGCGCACGGAGAGGCCTCTCTCATCGAAGTTGCTGTTTTCGGCTGGCTGCACAGGGTTTCTTTGTGCCGCGGTCCGATTGATTACCGACCCCTTCTCCGAAAAGTCCACGGTGCCACCGGATTCGGCATTGACCACAGGCCCCGTCGGGCAGCCCTGGCTTCCGATTCCAGCCGAGCGAGCTCCCGGTTGTTGGGCGCGTATCTCCTGTACCACCACGCGAGGCCAGCTCGAAGAAGTTCCTTGTTGAGACTCTTCCCATCCACCGATACCCATGCAACCGTCCTGCCGTATCGGTCCCGGTCAACCGGCTCCACGCGGACAACCTTGCCGAAGACCATATCGGAGGTGAACTTCTGTGACCGAGTGCCGAAGTCTTGTCGACCCCCTGGGGCGAGTTAGAAGTGCTTGATAGGGATCGTCTCATGCTAACTATCCCCTGCCGGCGTCACATTCGGGATCGCACATGTTAATCGCAAGGGAGTCACATCATTTCTTTTGGGAGGTGTCAAAGGGGGGACGTATATGTTCTGGTTCATGGCGCGTGGCATACCGGTGATCTGCTTGAAGACGTAGCGGGTCACATCCGCGCCGCAGGACACGAGTGCTATTGCCCGACAGTCGCGGGGAACCGGCCCGGCGACGACAGGTCGAAGGTGGGACTGAGCGAGGCGGCACAGTCCATCGTTGACTTCATCAACGAAAAAGACCTCTCCAATGTGCGCCTTCTAGGGCACAGCTACGGCGGCATGGTGATTTCTAAGGTGGTGGATACGATCCCTGAAAAGATTAGACGGCTTATCTACTGGTGCGCCTTCGTGCCGCTCAATGGCGAGAGTCTCGTCGACATGTGTCCGCCACATTACGTCGAGCTCTTCAATCAGATTGCTGCGCAGAACAACGGAGCGGTCATGTTACCGTTCCCTATCTGGCGAGAAGCCTTCATAAACGATGCGGACCTCGCATTGGCGCAAGCTGCGTACGACAAGCTCAACCCACACCCCTACAAGACCATGACAGATCCGATCTCACTCAGCGCGGAACTTGCGACGCTGGAGGTAGGCAAGTCGTTTTTGAACTGTCAACAGGAGACCTCGCTTCCTCAATCTTTGCCGTGGCATCCTAGGTTGTCGGAGAGACTTGGGCTCTTCCGCTTGGCGGAGCTTCCAGGGAGTCATGAAGTTTGCTTCACCAATCCCAAGCTTCTAGCGCAAAAAATCATTGAAGCGGGCCGCGATTAGCAACGTGGGAGCGTGAAGAGTCGGCAAGTGCTCTCAGTCTCCTGCAACTCATCACGTCGAGATCGCCGATTGAGCATCTTGGCGAGCCGGAGAACCCCCGCACTCGTCAACTCCTGCTTTTTAGCCTTCGTCTGTTCAACGTGGTGCTCGAAGATTTCTTCCGGTATGGAGGCGATGGATTGCCAGCGAGAGGCATCCATACGGCCAATTTCAGGCTTTTTCGAGGTAACATCGTGTGAACTCGATTCTCATTCCGGTGTCCCCCGTGGCGCTAGGTCTTCTCTAATAGATGGCCACACTTGAACTTGGCCTTGGACTCACCAATCCTTCAAGTACTCCCGGAGACTGTTGGCGACAAATTCCGAAAACGGAACATCACCTCTTTTTTCATCCACCTCCTCGATCAGACTCACCGGCAAGGTGACAGCCTTGGCCCTCGTTACCTCTTTCGACCCATCTCCCGCTATTACCGGCTTCAAATCCGACGCGGCGTCTCTCACCCTCGACACGAATTCAACAGTGTCTTGTGTCTCGTCGGTAAAATTCTCGTGTAGCACCTGGAACTCATTGTCCGACAGCGACAAATGGCTGAATGCCACGTTACACGAGCCGGTTGACTCATCACGCCTTACCCAATCGATTTTCGCGTGACATGTCATCCTTGTTGTTCGGTTGTCGAGCTCCATGCGTAGCTTGACGTTGGTCCCTGCTTCCAACTTTCTGTGGCTACCAGCCTGCATATCCAGCTCACAGGGAGCTACAATCCCTAACCTGTGGCCAAGAGCCGAATTGATGACCGGCGGCGTCAATGCATAGCGGCAATAAACGGGACCGTTGACGTGTCGGTATTCCATTTTTTCACTCCTTTTCTCCCGGCTAGGAATTGCTCATGCCGGGCCGCGTACGATCAGGGGTTGATCGATGGAGGCCGAATTACCATGACCCGGGAGAGGATACGCCATCGTGCCATTTCCTTTGCACTACCCCGTCGAAGCCGGCCGAGAGCCATTATGGAATCCCACATTAGTTGTCATATAGCGAATCTCGATGCTGAAGGCAAAGTACCCAGAAACAAACAGAATGCAGGCCGGAAACCACTCTTCATCGATGCAGATCAATCAATCTCTGGCCAAGCTCAGCAGCCAACCTCTTATAGAATTTTCGACCGCTGCGTTCAT
>JARRRG010000763.1:0-3888 GCA_037380965.1 Deltaproteobacteria bacterium | reverse complement strand
GCCCAGGGCACGCTGAATCTCGGGCGAAAGCTCGGATTTCCAACGAAGCTCTCGATTCCGGCCGAAAGGTTGATCATCCCGTACGTGTTGAGGAAAAACATCGTAATGATGGGCGCCACGAAATTGAGGTCACCCGCCCATATAACGGATACGGCAATGACCGTCGTAACGAGGACAGCAAACCGCGGCTCCGTAGCACTCCCGAGCTGAGAGCCGAAAATGCGAGGCACGACCCGGTCATGGGATACGGCTTGAAGAGTGCGTGGAGCGGCAACAACGCTTCCCAACGCGGACGAGAGCGTTGCCAGCCACACGCCCAACAGAATGAGAAAGGGCCATCGGGCGATCTTTTGCATAATGAGGTTGTCATCGATCAGTTGCCCGGTGGTGGCATGAGTGGCGAGCCAGAGCGCGGACGCGATATAGATCGCAGTGGTGATTCCTATCGCGGCCAGCGTTCCGTGCGGAATGCTTCGCCGTGGATCTTTCAGGTCTCCCGACATGCTCAGGCCCACCGTGATGCCCGTGACCGCGGGAAAGAAGATTGCGAAGACGTGCCAGAACGGCACACCTCCACTTTCGGCCGCTCCCAGGACATGCGGAGCGACCCACTGGTCCCATCCGCCTCCAAAAAAGGACGCGAGAGCGGCTGCCAGTACCATCAAGACCAGATACTGGATTTTCAATGTGAAGTCAGCGCCGACATAGGCAAGAAGGCCGAACGTAACCGCTATCCCGGTGGACAAGAGCCTGGCATCCACCATCGGCATCACCGAAGTGAACGCTTCGGAGAATCCGATAATGTAGAACGCAACGGAGATCGCCTGGGAGAGGTAGAGCGGTAGGCCGATGGCTCCGCCGATTTCGATTCCCAGCGTTCGTGAAATCATGTAGTACGCGCCACCGACTCTGACGTGCATGTTGGTGGCGATGGAGGACAGTGAAAAACCGGTGATGAGTGATATCGCGCTGGCGATAAGTATGATGACAATCGAACCGAGCAGGCCGGCCTGTCCCACTACCCAGCCCAGACGCAGGAACAGGATAATGCCGAGAATCGTCAGTACCGTTGGAGTGAAGACTCCCGCGAACGTTCCAAACCGTGCTCTCGATACTGTCGACGACTCTCTCTGCCACCGCAACGGCAAAGGATTGTCCCGCGCAGTGGTCCTTTTTCCGCATGTCATGCGTACAGCCGCCAGACCGCGCGGTGAGCGTTTACCACGATCTCCGCGGCCACCCTCACCCTAACACAGACCGGTAGGGCCGAGCCAGCGGGAATCCCGCTCAGAACGCGGGATAATGGATTGCCGCTTCAATCTTGTTCAGACGCGTGGATACGCAAGAGAATGGTCTGTTCCTGCCAGAGCGAGTGGACCTGAAGATCTGTTTCAGGGGAGATGGGTCCGTCTCAGATCGCTCGCGCTCTAGGAAACCCTATTTCTGGGCCGGGAAGCAAGCATCAGAGAGAACCATAGAGATGAATGCAGAAAACGCTTGCAGTTGGTCCGTACGTCTGTTATTCATTAGAAAATAATCCATATGTGGAATATACTTTAATTAATTAAAATGGATGACAGGCTGATTTTCTTATTGCTGACGGCCCAGCAGGCGTTGAAGAACCATACGAACAGAGCTCTGGCAGCAGAAGGTGTACGAATTACGGTCGCTCAATCGGGCATCCTCTTCCTGCTGAAACAGCAGGACCGCCGGATGATTTCTGAAGTCGGGAGGATTCTTGGAATCGAGAATTCTGCAATGACCGGCTTGGTCGATCGTCTTGAGAAGTCCGGGTTTGTCAAACGAGCGGCTGACCCGGCCGACCGCAGAGCCTTGCTCATATGCATTACGCCTGCTGGACTGGAAGAGATTGAGAAGGCGAAACCGATAATCCGAAGAGTCAATGACGAAATAAAAGCGGGGTGTTCCGAACATGAGATCGAGGGCTTTAAGAGTGTCCTGAATTGGATATTGAACAGATCCAAAAGGATCTGATTCACAGGCCATGGGGTGTAAGGGATGCTACGCGAAAGAAAGAGTTTCTGAAGCGAGACCGTGCGGAATGCACCTTCAAGAGGCCAGACCAAGACAACGCAGCTGACAGGAGCCGCTGAAGCCATCGGCAAAACCGTCTCGATCCGCAAGGCGTTCAAGAAGTCACGGAACGACGTCAATCCCGAAAGGAGGAAGGGACGATGCGCAACCGGGTTTACGACGATCTGCGAGAACAGTTGGACCAGTACTCCATAGGATTTCCAGCAACCGAGTCCGGCGTGGAGATGAGAGTGCTGGAGAAGCTCTTCACTTGAGAGGAAGCGGCCTTTACGTGAACTTCAGGATGGCACTTGAAACACTTTGTTCAAGAACCTTCTCCGAGCTTGGGGTCGACGATTCTGCAAATGGGGCCTGCCCCGAAAGAAAAGAGTGTGTGAGCAGATGAGTTCAATTCTCTTCGAACAAGGGAGCATCAAGGGTCTTCAACTGAAAAACAGGTTATTTGTATGGCAAGCTTGCTGACGGATACGTCGGTCTCATCGTCACCGGCGGAGCTTTCATCGAGGCATGGGAAAATCTTCCTGAAACTATCGGCATACGATCTCCGTGGGCCATGTACCACGATGGCTACATCGGTCCCTGGCGGGAAGTGGTTAACGCTGTTCACAAAAGGGACACGAAAATTGCCATGCAGATCGTGCACCTGGGCAGACTGGATATCCCTCAGTTGCGAGGCTCTGTTCCTATTGCTCCCTCTCCAGTTCCCAGAGGAAGCGATGGTGTGGTACCTCGTGAGATGACGCGGCATGACATTGAAGATATCGTTGAGAAGTTTGCTCAAGCCTCTCGTCGTGTGCAGGCTGCCGGTTTTGATGCAGTGGAGTTTCACGGCGCACACGGGAACCTGATCCATAACTTTATGTCTCCTTTCACCAACACCCGTACTGACGAATATGGCGGCAGTACCGGAAACCGGGCCCGTTTTACTTCTGAGATCATAGCCAGAACACGGGAACTGGTCGGTCCTGACTATCCTCTGATGATCAAGATGACCTTTGATGATTTCATTGACGGAGGTCTGACCACGGATGAAGCAATCGATGTTGCAAAAACGATCGCGCAAGCAGGCATTGATTGCATTGAAGTGTCCGGAGGCTCCCATTCCGAAAGCATCGATCATATTGCGGTCAGAGGGATAGGTCAGGAAGGAAAGGAAGCATATTTTCGGCGGCATGCGAAAGCCCTGAAAAAGCAGGTTGCTATACCGGTAATACTGGTAGGCGGGCTGAGATCCCCAGGTATCATGGAGAGGGAATTGGAAGACGGTACCGCCGATTTCGTAGCCATGAGCAGACCGTTCATTCGAGAGCCTGCATTGGTGAAGCGGTGGGCGAACGGGGACCTGGCAAAGGCAAAATGTGTCTCCTGCAACAAGTGCTTTGACAATTTCGCAATCCGTCCTCTGCGGTGCTACGTTGAAGATCCGTTGGACGAGCTGGAGGACGCTCAAAATGGAGTGTCTTAGGATATTGGATGTGAAGTGTCTTTCGATCGTGTCTGCGCATACTGAAAGGAAGGTGTTTCATGAATGAGAGCACACAGAGGCTCAAGACCTTTTTCCTGGACAACAACATCAACGTTTTCGGGATAGCTCAAGCATCGCTCCTTGAAAACGAGCCTGAGGGCTATAGGCCTACGGACATGCTAGCCGGAGCAAAAAGTGTCCTTTGCCTGGGAACGCCCGTTCCGAAAGGGATTTTTCAGTGTGCTGGGAGGGCGGAACAGGCGTACTGGAGGGCAGTGGCTGTTTACTACCGCCACATCGACGCCATTCTGATGAACGCGGCCAACGTGATTGAGGAGCAAGGGGAGACGGCCGTGCCTGTCTATGGA
>JARRRG010000762.1:0-2521 GCA_037380965.1 Deltaproteobacteria bacterium | reverse complement strand
GATAGCGGTCTATCTCTTTTTGTGTCTCGTCGCCAATCAGCAGGGGGTGAGCTGGTATCGGCGGGACCGGATCCGGGAAGCATTGAATCTGGGCGAGGAGGAGAGCTATCCACCGCCCCAATGGTTCATCCGTAAAGTATACCGACCGAGTCTCGGTCCACGAACGAAGGACAACCTACGAAAGAACAAATCGAGAAACGGCTATAGCCGGCCTGTGCTCGTGCCGCTTAGTCAGACAGGCTTCGCGCGCGGGGCGAACAAATGCCAGTCCGGTCACGCGGAGAGTGTTGGGAAATGTCAGACTGGGGGAATCGCAAGTGGGGCCAAATGCCAGACGGGATGTTATGCGCGCAGCGGCAAGTGTATTACGGGGACTGACGTTGGCGTCCCGGAAGATTAGTTGGACCGGCGGTCTCGCTGATCCATTTGGGCGCTGCATTTCAAGACCTTCGCCGGCTTCAGGAACGCCGCGGTTCACGCCCACGCCACGTATGGCAACAAGATGCTTAATCGTTTGCCACTGATCAACCTTTACCCACCGGTGCCAGGCCCGAGTCGATGAGACTCAGGCAGGGCCGAGGCGAGGCAGTTTATTGTGTTCCAGTGGCACTGAAGCGCTTGCATCAGGTTTCCTGATCACGCTGGATATTCAAAGCCACGAGACCTTGATAATGTCTGCTTATTGAATATCACAGGAACCCAAGGACCGCGACACGAGAGTCAATCCCGTACAGGATTGCATAACCTCCTCAGGATTATGGGGGCCCGATGACGTGCTCCTGGTCGGTCCTCGGTACCGGCGTCAAGGTTGAGAGCGACGTTCGCCGTTGCTCTCGAAACAGAGGTGTGGCGATCCATGTCGGGCACCAGTGGAATGAGAGTCCCGAGGATCGCGCCGGATTGGAGTACGAGACTTGGCCGCGGAACTCCCTGAATTCTATCCGCGTTGCGCATGCATCTCCACACCGAGTCACACGTAGTGACACATTATGCAGGAGAAGGCAACAATATTTCAGCAGACCGACGGCGGACTGACCTCGCGGCGAATGAAGTGAGGGAATGGTATTTGGCAACCACCCTTTCAATGAGATCGTACGTCACCGGATGCGACAAGAGCCTTCACGCGCGTGCCTGTGAGACAGTTCAGGGTAGGTTGCCGGGCGATCCCAGAGCGACGAAGCGGTTTCATATCAGTCTCAAGATGTACCAACGTGCAAGTAACTCTGCATGGCATTCTTGCAACTTTTGGGGACGGCGTGAATATCGAGGGGGGCATAATGCGCTTTGTCCGTGCAATTGGTTTGTTAGCATTCGTCGGCACGTTGCTTGCGGAGGCCGTCATGCCTCATGTTGCGCATTCCGAACAGATCAGGCTCGCCCGGATGCCGGATTATGGCAGGGTATATACGCACATTGGCCGCAGTGCGTTTGACAAAGGACAGTACCTCCGCGCACTGCGCGTGCTCCACGAAGCTATAAAACGCGGAGCGCCGGCCGAGGCCTACAAATTGAGAGCTTGTTCATATTATGAGCTCAACCGGTATGAGAAGGCTCTAGCCGATCTGAACCGATATATCGGGATGCAGCCTCAGGATCCGTCTGCGTATGTGCTTCGAGGCGAGTGGCGAATCGTAAAGGGTAAGTATCGCGCCGCTTTGGAAGATTTCCAACGTGCCCGACAACTTGGTCCCCTCCCCCTCGGTGGGTTGATCGGACGGGGCATAGCTTTTCTCGCTCTGGAGCAGTACGACAAAGCAATCGTGGACTTCAGCAAGGCCCGGAGCTTGGATCCAAACTGCGCGGATGCTTTGATCAATCTGGGAGTCGCATGCCTCCTTTCGAGACGCTATCTCTCGGCTGGGAAGGCTTTCAGCAAAGCTTTGGAAACGACCACCAATTCAGCGTGGCGGGAGAAACTGCGGTTGTGGATGAGCGAACTCGAAAAGAAACCCAAACGCAACATTCGCCCCGTCCCACGGGGAGATGAGCGCTGAGACTCATCATCCGGCCTCACACAGCAAGACAGCCCTCTCAAACTCGATTCGCCCTGCACGTTTGCACCATTTGAGGACTTCTCCGACAAATCACTACGTCCAGAATGTTCAACGTCAGCGATAATGGGGGGCGAGGAGCTCCATGACCTTGTGATGATGTTCCTCGCAGGCCAGACTGAATGGGGTGGAACCTGTTTTGTTCTCCGCGGTCGCGTCGGCACCGGCCTCGAGCAACAGCTCAACGATTTTGCTGTGTCCCTCACCGCACGCAGCCATCAAGGCAGTGAGGCCGTCATTCGTGGCGGCATTGGGATCAGAGCCGGCATCGAGCAGAAGTTCAACCATTTCGATCTGCCCCTCCGAAGGCTGAACCGACAGGGTGGTACTGCCGGGGGCCATCGTTAAAAGAGTGGGACCGGTTAGAGACGCGAAGATCAGCGGTGTATTACGGTCCTTGTTGCGGCTATTTACCTGCGATCCTCTGTGGTGAAGTAGCTCAGGAGCTCTCACGTGACATTTGCGACAGG
>JARRRG010000761.1:0-2596 GCA_037380965.1 Deltaproteobacteria bacterium | reverse complement strand
GGTGCTGAACTCCGACTCCCGCTTCTATGGAGGCAGCGACGTGGGGAACAAAGGATTGATCTGCGCAGAGGAGCACGCGCATCACGGTCACAATCAATCGCTCGATCTCGTGCTCCCACCCCTGGGTTGCCTGATCCTGCGCAAGACCTGACCGTACCCCGCTTCTCGGGGAAATTCCTGCGGCAGCCGAGCCCGAGCGAAGCACGAGATCCCCGCAACTGCCCGCATCTCCTCCCGGGCGTTCTGCCCGACCGCTGCTACAGGAATGACATCGGCTTAGAGAGCCGCGAAATTCTTCTTGTACACTTCCAAATCTCTGTCCGAAAAGAGGGCAAACACCACCCGCTGAATGTCGGGGAACTGTTCAAGCTGAGCCAGCGATGTCTTGAGCGCGATTCTGGACGCGTCGTCGATCGGGTATCCGTACGCGCCCGTGCTGATGGACGGGAATGCCAGTGAAGTGAGCTTGTTCTCATGCGCTACCTCGAAGCAGCGCCGGTAACAGCTTTCCAGTAACCGGGGCTCGCCCGCGGTGCCTCCGCGGTAGATGGGACCGACCGTATGAATGACATGACGGGCCTTGAGTCTATACCCCTTGGTGATCTTTGCATCACCAGTTTCACAGCCGCCCAGGGTACGGCATTCCTCTTTGAGCTCC
This sequence comes from Deltaproteobacteria bacterium, assembly GCA_037380965.1. Classification (GTDB taxonomy): domain Bacteria; phylum Desulfobacterota; class Desulfomonilia; order Desulfomonilales; family Desulfomonilaceae; genus JARRRG01. The sequence continues at coordinate 1,938 of JARRRG010000761.1, read as the reverse complement.
GGTCCCGCGGCCCGGTGAATGGCGCCGTCCACCCCGCCTCCTCCCAGAAGCCGGTTGTTCGCCGCATTGACGATCGCATCCACGTCCAGTTTGGTGATGTCCCCTTGAACCAGCTCCACTTTGCCTTTCATGTTCCTTCCCTCCTCGTTGCCGCGTGCGTTTGCACGTGGGCGATTCCGTGATCGTTCCGATTCGCACGCCCATTCGCGGTCGGTGTATGAAGCCGCTTCCGCAGCCTCGAACGGTCTTGTCCGGAGCCTGAAGTGTCCGAAAAGCGAATCACCGCGTCCATGCCGCGCTCACCTCGTGTCCGCTACGGTCGAGACCGGGGGTTCCGACGGCTGGAATCAGCTCTTCTTGCGTCATCGCGGAGCAGAGCATTCCGCTCGAGGTAATCGCTTATGATTCGCGCGGTGATTCGATTTCCCTGCGGGGTGGCATGTTCATGGTACCAGGCGTCGAGCTGTTCCTCGGTGGGATGCATCTTTGCCATGACGCGGATCAAATCGATGAACCGGTACTGCCTGGCCTTGAGATACGTGACCAGGTTTTCAACTCGGCTCACCTGATTCCGCATCGTTTCCGCAACCAGCTCTCTGTGGGGCATCAGCACGATCACCGGTACCGAGCCCCTGGTCTGCGCGGTCTGCACGAAGAGGTCGACAATATGGCACATGATGCTGAGGGGTTCCGCTTCTTCATACTTGAGCACCGTATCTCGCCAACCTATGAGAGAGAGGAGATAGGGAAACCTGAGCGGAGGCCGATTCATGTCCTTTTGATACCAGTAGTCCAGTTTCCCGAGTTTTCTTACAAACTCCCGGTTCTCGAGCTTCGCCACGTCATCGGCTCGGCTCAGAGGATTCGGTACGAGCTCAAAACGGCCGCCCTTCTTTCTGTAAAGAGGCTTGGTAAGGGCCAGAATGTCCTCGGGAGCATAGAAGGTCCTGAAAATGTTCACGATCCGGTTGATGTCGTCGGGCAGGATGCACAACATGACAATCGGAGTTGAGACGCGTGCGTCGTTCAGCTCATATTTCAAATACGCCTGATCGGTGCCGTACCCCGCGACCCCGAAATTGAGAACATTGGCCTTGATGTCTCTTGCCAGGTATGTCTCCCAGGTTTCGCAGTCTCCCACATCACTGCTGTAGGCGAAAGAATCGCCGTACGTCGCGATAAGGTCGGTTTGGTACGAGGTACACGTGCGCCGTTCTCCCTGATTTCCATGCCGGTACCACACTCCATGGGCGTCCTCGTATTCGATGCCGGGTGGATAGTCCCACCCGAGCACGGGATGGAACATTTTCAGGCTGCTCTGGTTCCCGGTCTCTTTGGTCCCGCTGCTGCGCTCGTGAGAGGCCAATCGCCTCTCGCGAGCCTTCTTGTATGCGGCAATGTAATCCTCCGGGCCTCGGAAGGCTGTTCTGCTTTTTATCCGGTGAGGAACGAAGTGTTCGAAGGTGATCCAGGCAGAGAGTTCGAGAAATCCGAGCACGACGAGCACCGCAATCCCCCAAAACAGTATCTTTTTCGAAGAGGAAAGGTGCGCTGGCATAAGGTACCCCGGAACAGGCTGCATGCTCGGTCTGTCAAAAGGGATTGTAGCATCCGCCGGTGTCCGGCGCAATTCGAGGCGGGTGCGCCATTTCCCGGCTGGAATGTGGTGCCAAAATGAGAAGCGCGTCAGGCAACGATCCAAGGGCACGGGTTGACAAGCGTACCTTCGTACCTTAGGGTACGCGTCTTTAAGAGTCCGAGCATCTTTCACTATTCGGCATGCCGGGCTCGGGAAGGAAATTGCTGAGCGTAGTCTCTTGAGACGTTTGACGGTAATAGTGGTTCACATGAAAGAGACTGAAAGCGGATGATCCAACCGGTCTCTCTCCCCTTCTCAGTGAGGTTCCCATGAGTATTCCAGGCAGAAGAAGCCCGGAT
>JARRRG010000760.1:0-2618 GCA_037380965.1 Deltaproteobacteria bacterium | reverse complement strand
GTCATTCGTGTTGGCGCTATAGGGGCACAATTTCCCCAAAGTCTTTGGCGCTCGATTATAATGGTTCAACACCAGTCTGGAATCCATACAATCTACCGGTCCTTGATAACCAGTGCCATCATTGTACAGCTCTCTCGGGTAAATCATGCCGAGATAGCGTCGCGTCGTGGCACCCGTTTTGACGAGGATTCCCTCCGAAAGCGTAGGAACAGTGGCCGATGCTTCAAGAGTAAGTGTCCCGGAATTGTCATAGAGGTACACATAGTAGAGCGTGTCCGCGGTAAGTGCATCACAGGCCAGGCTCACGCCGGCGTCCGGTATTTCTCTTACACCCATGCCCGGCAGGTAGACGTATTGACCGTTATACCTGCCGTAGATGAGCGGAGGCACGATGTTCGCCGAAGCATTGAGCACGATATTCAGTATCGCCGGTTTGGACCCCTGGGTGAGTGCCGACCAGCTCGACCCTCCGTCCGTGCTGATCTTCGCCGCGGGAGTCTCATCGGGAAACATGGAGCCCACATTCGTATTCCATCTGCGGCAGGAAAGAGAGAAATCGGCCCCGTCTGTGCCTTGGAACACCAACCAATACGTCTTGCCGCGTTGAAGCTGACAGGGCGTGAACCCATCATCCCACCTCCAGACATCAGCCGCATCCCCGGAACCGAACGAGTCAGAAAGCGTGGCAATCGCCGAATCCGGGTTGCTGTCCGCGGCCCCGTCATCGCTGAACAACTTTATTGCGGCATTGCCCTCAGCGGCTACCGCGGTAACGTACCAGGCCAGAGCATTCAGTTGCCAATCGGTGCGAGGGCATATTTTTTGAGCAGCCCAATCCGCGGCCGCATTGAGCTGTACTGCCGTGTCTGAACCGGTTTGCAGGTATGCCCCCGGCACCTCGAGACGGCCGTTGGGGATTGGTGAACTGAAGATGGTCCCCGCTCCGGCTGTAGTGATTCTCATGTGGTCACCTCCAGCCTATGAGCGAGACGTCTATGGTCCCGGATGGGGCCGCAACCGTGACAATGATCTCATCAGGCTCCTTGACAACACGAACGTCCTCGAGAGTGAGCCCGTCCTGGGTGATCCGGACTTGTTGGGAACCGCTTGCGGTCCCGGTGAAACGTGCAATTTCCGTGTTTCCCTCGATGTGGACCAGAACCTCTTTCACGTCCACACCGAGAGAAAGAGCCTGACCGCTTGTATCAACGCCGGGGTAGCGTTTGGTCACGACCTCCGAACCTCGATCAGTCAGGGGATTACCGTTATCGTCATTGTTGACCAGAAGGGATTCTGCACCGTCGATGGCCTGCTGAGGGGAAGGTAAGGTCACTGTTATCCCGGAAGCTTCGGCTATGAAGAGCCCGCCTACGTTGACGTCATGAGTCGTCAACGTGGTGTCCACAGAGATGACCCTCGATTCAAACCGGGAAGGCAAATCTCGTCTCATCGAATCTTCCTTTCACGCTCTCTACGGCACAAAGCCGTGTGGATCCCGGATAAGGCTTTCCATTGATTGTCATTGTCAATGGCTGCTTAACGCGGCCGTCACATCTCTACAGCCGGTCTCTCTGATACCGTATTGTCGCTCCGAGCAAGGCGACGGGTATGTTGGCCGCAGCTGAGCCGGAGTTGCGGGTGATTTTGAAGATGACGAGGTCTCCGTGCCGGAAATTGGTCCCGGATTGGGCTGAACCGTTCACGTACCCCGAGATGCCCGCCCACGTAGAGGTCATGAGCTTTGCCTGGCCCGAGTACGCAGTATTTCCGCTGTAGTCGATCTCCTCGAAGTCCCCGCCATTGTTGACTGGCGTGGAGTACGAAATCCCGCTCATTTCATCACCTTCGCCCACTCGCGCAAAACTCAACTGCCATGCCACTTTCCCTGATGCGGAATCAGTGGTCGCGGCTGACGACCCGGTGCTCGTATAGACCAACTGAATTCCCAGATCTTCATTGATGTTCATCTGTTGAGGCACCCGCCAAACCAGATATGAGTCATCTCCGTGGGCCGCAAGGTCCAACCCCGCGATCCCGGCATCCTCGATCTGATCAAAGTCAGCGTCACCGCAGGAAGGAAAGTCCGCGGTCGAGTCACCCGATTTTCCCACCCATGCAAAGCTCTGGACAGGATAGTATTCCTCCTGAAATTGAGCTGCCGGAGGTGTCCAATCGGTTCTTCGGTCTGTCTTTCGCGAAATTGCTGCCATCGAGCTTCTCCTTTTCCCGTTTCAATTCAGGCTCATTTCCGCAGGCCGTTACCAACGCCGGTATTGGCACAAGGGAACATTTTTCAATTGTTTGGTCATTTGGATCTTCAGGTACGTGTGTTTTCCGAAGCCGGTGCCACAATGCTCAGCTTCACTTCGGGGCCGGGCACTCGCATACTTCTCGTGACGCAACTGTCACATCATTGAACGGAGCGCATGTGAAGAATCAAAGGATTGTTCGGGAAACATCTGTTCCGTGTTGAGTGACCGTGTGACGATCATTGAGACGGTGTGGGGCTTGCAGCGCCACGAGTCTGAGAACCCTTTGCTCATGCGCCCCGAGAAGTGCGGGATTGATTGGATTAGCTCGTGGGCAGCCCGTAGATCATGCCGATATTGGCCCTCGGG
>JARRRG010000759.1:0-2686 GCA_037380965.1 Deltaproteobacteria bacterium | reverse complement strand
GGCAATTCTCAAGGCATTCCTTCCGGTCAAAGGCGTATGCCGGTGGAGTCCCCCACACGGACAAGAGGAGGGGAAGCGTCATCATGACGATTGACAATGTCAGTATGAGTACCCTCACATGAGCCTCCTAACGTTCATCCGCTGATGCAGCTCGGCCCCAGCGGGGTGCCTCATGACCTTCACACGTGGCACGTCTCAAGATGTGCACGCGTCAGTCGTGCTGCAATGACTCTATCATACGACAGGATCCTTGAGGTTTCGTGCCTGGATCAAGTTTTTCGTTCGCGATCGAGAATCGCAGGGCGAGGCCGTCGGCTGGACCAGACGCTGATCCCGTTGGAAATAACGTGAGCGTACGAAACGGGGGAGAATGTCCACCGGACTGTTGGATCAAACTCCCGTGCAGAGCACAGGCTCGATCGTGAGATCCCGGGGCATCTGCAGCAGAGGTGATGCAACCGGCGAGCTCGCCGGAATCGTGAGCGATGTCAAGTGAGGCGATACTCCGAACCGCCGGGCATAGACCGACCCGCTGTCGGCCGGGCCCATCGCCCCACCTGTCCCGGTGTTACGCTCCGGCCTGGCGGGACTTTCCCTTTGGCCGGCGCTTGGTCCCCTTGGGTGAAACGCTGGCGCGGGCCAGTTCCAGCGCTCTCGCCTTGTGAGCCTCTTCCTTTGTCGGGAAGGGGCCGGCTACCGTTTTCGGGGTTTTTCCCCGCGCTTGCACGACTCTGACCGAGCCGGTCTTGGCCCGAATGAGAAACCACTCCATGTCGGCTGTGCTCGGAGGTGAGGGACGGGCCCGAGAAGGCGCCTTGGGCTTAGCGGCCGGCGGTTCTTCGACTTTGACTGGCTGAGTTGCCACCGTGGACAGGACATCCTTTTCCACAACGCCCTTGACGGCACGGCCATCGTCGGGATGAGGCTCGATCGGCTCCACAGCCTCGGTCGGCTCGACCGTCTCGATCGGCTCCACCGCCTCGGCCTCGACTACGATCGGCTTCACGGAGACGGGGGCCTTCACTTCGTCCTTTTGACCCTTCTTCCAGCGTTTCAAACGTCGGACGAAGATTGAGCTTCCAACGTAGATCATCACGCCCAGTCCCACCGCCACTAGTTTTACTAAGTCCATAAGCTCACCTCCATAGCATCCTGTCCTGAGGGACTGCCTTTCTTGAGAGACGTTCGCAAGCAAGTGACAGCATGCCCTTTTATTCGGCGACCCTCTTCGGAAGTTCCCCCAAACTCCGTGCTGCCGTGTCAGCCGGCCACTGGATCACCGCTCGCAGCTGTAACCTTTCCCGCATGATTCGGCTCTTGTCTGTTCGTGTGATGACACCATTCGGTCCAGTACCCCCGAACGGTCACCAGCGCTCCTCCAAGGTGCGAGCATTGAGACCAGTTACCACGGGCACTCAATCGAGAGGCGTACGAAGCGGCACTGCGATCAATCAGACCCGGCAAGCGTCGCTTTCACCCTGCTTTGAGCAGCGGTCGTACAGCGGCCACCATCATGGGGATCACCACTGGCGCCGCCACAATGGCCAAGCCTACGCCGAGGCCGATCCAGACATTGCCTTTGGGCATGAAGTTCCAGCTTGCCATTCTCCTTTATCCTCCTTTTCGCTCCGTATAGATCGGAATTTATGTGGCGGTATTCATTTAAAAAACGCCCACTGTACTTAGCTTTCACGAGCTATGTACAAAAGTCAAGTTAGTAATTGGTAAATTGTGGAGTCCCGGCCGATTTCCTCATAGGCTGTCCGCAACCATCTCAATGGAAGCGATCCTCTCCGTACTCTTCTGTTCTTCTCATTCGAGCCCCCGGTCCCTGTCCACCAAGAAATTCCCTTGTCGAGCCCTCCGAAGCAGCTCCGAGCACCGTGGTCCCCGCATGTGGAAGGAGCGGAAAACCGAAGAGTGCTCACGAGACAGAGTCTGCAACACTGGCTGATTGGGGAATTTCAAACCGCGCCGGTTATCTCCGATAGCACCGTGTTTGTGAGACGCGCGGACAGGCCGAAGCCCGGGCCTTGACGCACGGTCGTGCTTTTTCGCTGCTCCGATATGTGAACCCGTCATCCTGAAAATGGTGACGAGATCAGCCGGTTTTTTACGTGGCTCCGGAGAGCAAATCAGCCAGAGCGTCAACTTCGAGGAGTTGCACACCCTGGGCGGCCATGGCCCGTAAGCCGAGTTCGTCCGGTTCAGTGCATGCGGACGCGACTAGGCCAACCCGATAATCATGGTCGGCGGCCCCCAGTTGGGTGGCACGGATACAATTTGGGAAGGTGAGTCCGACGATGATCACGCTATTGATACTTATCGATTTCAAAAAGGAGTTCAGCGACGTGCGGTGAAACGCGTTGAAGCGAGGTTTGTACACAATGAACTCGTGTGGACCGATCTCTTGTACCCCTTGAGAAAGGAGGAGGGGAGGATCCAATTCCGCACCATTGATATTTGTGCAATCCACGAGCTGGGAACCCCATGTGCCTGGAACAGCCGCGCTCAGTTTGCCCCGTTCAATGTGCCAACGACGGCAGAGGTCGGCGTTGCTGCCATCCTTCTCGTACAGCCTGACAATGTGAATGATCGGCTTGGCCTTCTCCCTGAAGAGCGCGATCACCTTGACGATGTGGGGCATAACGTGTTCCAGGTCATGCAGTCGGAGCGAGCCTTCGGG
>JARRRG010000758.1:0-3449 GCA_037380965.1 Deltaproteobacteria bacterium | reverse complement strand
GAGGGGGCGAACCTTAAAGAGGCCAATCTCCAGGGGGCCAATCTCCAGTTCTCTTACTTCGGTCGGGCCGACCTCGAGGGGGTCAACCTCCAGGGGGCGAACCTCGAATATGCCACGTTCTGGAAGGCCAGCCTCCGGGGAGCCGACCTTCGAGACGTCAAGAATCTCACCCAGGAACAGCTCGATCAGGCGTGCGGTGACGAGAAGACAAAGCTCCCGGAGGGGTTAACCATCAAGAAATGCCCTCAAAAGAGTGCAGTCCCGGAAAGGCACGAAGAGCCGAAGTCGAAATCCAAAAAGGGCGGCACAGAATCATGAAGAGAGGGGAGGGCTTGAGGAGCAGGTACCACGTCACTCGATACAACATCATGCGCCGAACTGGACCGGAAACCGATCCTCAATGGGCCACCTGAGCCGACGGCCCTTCAGAGCACAGGCGAACAAATGTCCACGACCTGATCCCCGCGATTCTGCGCCGGTGACCAACGCGCGAAAGTGGTGCCCTGGGCTCCGATGTGGTGTGAGCTGCTCTCGGTGGGAATCACGGGAAATGTCAGTTCAAGGAACTTGCCAGATAGTTGTTGTCTCGTCAAAGGACTCGTAGATGAGGCAAGAGCAGACTTCCCCCTCTCCGGAACCGCGATCCCCCAGCCGCCGTTGCGAGGCCTGACAAGCTTGCGGTTGTTCCCTCCACTCCCCTCATGCTCCTAACGATTTCAATCTCCTTCTAAAGTGAACCTCTTTCTCCCAGCAATAAATTACCGGAACAACAAACACGGCGATGGTTGTAAGCACCATGCCACCAAAGATGGGCAGCGCCATCGGCACCATGACATCCGAGCCCCGTCCTTGCGAAGTGAGGACCGGAACAAGCGCGAGAATCGCACAGGCCGCGGTCATGAGGGCGGGTCTGATTCTCTTGATAGATGCCTCGATTGTGGCCTGCCTCAAGTCTTGCACCGAGTGGCCCTCGTGTTCCGCAAACACTTGATCCAGGTACGTTGAGTAGATGACGCCGTTGTTGGTGGCGATGCCGAACAATGCCAAGAAACCGACCCAGACAGCCACACTGAGATTGTACGTTCTCACTTGAAACAGATGACGCATATTGACGCCAAAAATGCTGAAATCAAGGAACCACGGTTGCGAATATAGCCATATCAGCAAGAACCCCCCTGCCCATGCCACGAAAATACCGGAAAAGACATTCAGGGAGGTAGCAACTGATTGGAACTGAAAGTACAGGATCAGAAAGACCACTAACAGAGTCCCCGGAATCACGATCATCATGGTCTTTGCCGACCGGACAGCGTCCTGGTATGAGCCGGCGAACCGGTAAGAGGTATTGGGGGGCATTTTGAGCTTTCCGATGCTGATCATGTGTTTCAAATACCTGTCCGCGTCATGAACCACGTTTACCTCGGCAAGACCGGGCTTCTTGTCGAAGATCACGTAGCCGACCATAAACGTGTCCTCACTCTTGAGGACCATGGGTCCTGTCACATATTGTTCGTGTCCTCACTCTTGATGACCATGGGACCGCGAACATATTGTATCTTGGCCACCAGTTTCATCGGAATATGCGCTCCATTCTGCGCAGGGACCAATATGTTATTCAGCGCTTGGACCGAATCACGCAGTTCCCGCTCGTACCTCACCCGCACCGGATACCGTTCCCGACCTTCCACCGTGGTGGTTATCTTCCGGCCGCCGATTGCTATTTCGATGACATCATCGACATCCTCGATATTAACCCCGTACCTGGCTATGGCGTTCCGATCGATATTGATTTGCAGATACGGCTTCCCGATCAGCCGGTCCGCGAAAACCGAAGACGGCTCTATGCTCGGAACTTGCCTGAGATATTTCTCGATTTCAAGACCGACCTTGTTGATGTCCACCAAATTGTTTCCTCTGATTTTTAACCCCATTGCCGACCTCATGCCCGTTGAGAGCATCTCCAGTCTACCGGCTATCGGCTCCAACTTAGGAGGATTCGGGACACCCGGCATATGGGCCGCTTTGACAATTCAATTTCATCCCAAACAGCGTTCATAGATTTAATCTGCGGCCTCCAATTACGTATGGGATGGCCTGTCTTTGGATCGAGCACGCGCTCGCCCGTCAGAGGATCGACCTTATATTTGGGCTTAACGTTGATCGTGGTCTCGATCATTGAGAGGGGCGCGGGATCGAGGGCACTTTCCACTCGGCCGATCTTTCCCACCACAGACTGCACTTCCGGAATTGCCTGGATCGCCAGGTTCTGCTGGCGAAGCACATCAAGGTCCATCCCGATTGAGGCATGGGGCATCAAGGTAGGCATGTAGAGGAATGTGCCTTCCTCCAGAGGTGGCATGAACTCCTGACCAAATCCTGGGACGATATGCACGAGTGTCCTCCATACCTTGCTGGATCGTATTGGACCTTTTGGCATCTCGATCTCGGCCGGCTTTCCCATACTCATACCGGAATGAGCAGCCGCAGGAATGAACGAGAAGACACGATCAAATCCGAGCCAGACGGTGACCCCGAGAATCACCACAAATATCGGTATGGTCAGAAAAGTACCCTTGTGGTCCAAAGACCACGCCAAGGCGCGAGGGTAATAGATGGTGAGGAGCTTGTTGAAGGCCAAAAGCAGGAAAATGATACCGGCCGAGAAGATCATATTCCTGATTAGTCCCCTTTCCGGTCCGAGAGGCATCCAGTGGTCCGTCAGTATGAACACTCATGGCCGTCGGCGCCTTGGCTCGAATTGCCGGAGGCAAAAAGAGCGAAACGAGCTTTACCGCCCCCATGAGTATCACGACAATACCAATGAGCCAGGATAGCCAAAATCCTGTGACGATACCTGCGACGATCACCGCTCCGTATGCGATCGTGAGCGTTTTCGTTCTCAGGTTCCTCTTCGTGAACAAGATGTGGGCCAAGGGAGGTATGACGGACAGAGCCAGTACGAGCGAAGCCGTAATGGCGAATGTCTTGGTGAACGCGACAGGTTTGAACAGCTTTCCTTCGGGACCGGTCAACAAGAATACCGGAAGAAAGGCGACAATGGTCGTGGCCGTAGACGTAATCACAGCGCCTCCCACCTCCGTCGCGGCCTCGTGAATGACCTGGAAGCGGCTTTTTCCCGGTGGATCATGCTCTATGTGCCGCAAGATGTTCTCGCAGAGGATAATGCCCATGTCGACCATGACCCCGATGGCGATAGCGATTCCGGCTAACGCCATGAGGTTGGCTTCCACACCGGAGACTTTCATGATCATAAAAGTCATGAGCACGGCCAAGGGGAGAATAAGTGAAATCAGGCCCGAACTGATCAGATTGTTCACCATCACGATCACGACGATGATAGCTACCAGGGTTTCGTCAGTAAGCGCGTTCTTTAGCGTGCCGAGTGTTTCGTGAATGAGCTGAGTGCGGTCGTAGAACGGCACGATCTT
>JARRRG010000757.1:0-2946 GCA_037380965.1 Deltaproteobacteria bacterium | reverse complement strand
GATTTACCAGATAGATCCCCGAGCCCACCAGCACGAGCGCGAGCAGCAGCCAGACGGTAATCTCTTCACGAAGCAGGTTACCGCCCGCGAGCACCCCGAACAGCGGTGTGAGAAAGGTGAATGACGCGATACGTGAAGCCGGATAGTGGCGAATGAGCCAAAACCACGCGAGGTACGTGACCGACGCGACCCACACAACCTGATAGACGAGGCTGCCTGCTATGAGTGGCGTCATCAAGGTGATTCCGGGCTCGCTCATTGCCACGGAGGCGATCGGCAGCACCACCGCGGACACGACAAGCTGGTAGAGCAGCGTCTTGCTTGGCGCGATCATGCAAAGGGGGCTCGCCTTGATCAAGACCGTGGTCGCGCCCCAGAGAACCGCGGCAATCGCCAGCATACCGTCACCGAGGAGCATGTGGTAGGTGGGGAGCCGCCATGACTCGCTGAACGCGACCACAATGCCCGTGAACGCGCTGCACAGGCCCACCACTTGAATCTTCCGCAGGTTTTCGCCCGGGATAAAGAGCTGTGCGCCCAATGCAACCACGAACGGCGACATGTAGAGGAAGATCACCGCTCGTGATGCATTCGTCAATTGGAGGCCCAGGTAGATCAGCACGAACTCAGCGGAAAAGAGGATGCCCGCCGCGATTCCCCACCACAGCGTGCCGTCCCGTTCCCACATCGATTCCCGCCGCGCGATCACCCAGATCCCGACCAGTATGGTTGCGCCGATTGAGCGAATGCTTGATTGCAGGATCGGCGAGACGCCGTGGCTGGCAACCTTGATGGCAACCTGTTGCAGACCCCAGCTCCCGCAGAGCACCACCAGCATGGTCATTGCGGTAAGGTCCAGCGTATCGTAGCTATCTGACGGGTTCAATGCCATGAGAGTATAAAGCCTCAGAGAAATCAGGAGGAATCGGGTTCATCGTACCTGACTCGTTTTGGGGATTAAATCGGCCGCACCTTCGCGTCCCGATCGAGTCTCATCCACGACGCCTATCGTAACACCGTGTCTCGGAGCCGGTCCCGAGCATCCCTGAGATGCTCCAGATCGTCCTCGGAAATCTCTTTATCCGTCGCGGTGAGCTGCTCTTTCAACCGGGCGAGCTCTGCTTCAAGGTCCGCGGTCAACGCGAGCATGTCGTGTCTGAGACCGACGGTAACGGGCTCTCGTGCTCTTTTGGGTGGAGCCTCGCGCGGTCCCAGGCGGACAACCTCACGCCAATCCGGGATGTGGACACGAAGGCGGAATTGTTGTTGTATGGCGAGGGCCAGCGCCTCGCTCGACACTGACTCTCCGTGGATTACAAAGACCCTCGGCTTCGACTTCGCTGCAAAACGGCCGACCCACTTGAGGAGGTCGTCCCGATCCGCGAAGATCGTGACCGATTTCGCACCCTCAACGATCTTCCTCCCGGTCGTCCCCTGGGCCTGAAACCCGATAATGATCAGACTCGCGCCGGGCCGCCACAGGTTGTGCTTGAGGTGATGCTTGATCCGGCCCGCGGTGCACATGCCGTTGGCTGAAATGACTATCGCGGGCTCCTGCAACCGGTTGATCTCCATCGACTCCTGGGTGGTCCGCGTGAACTTCAGGTTGGGCATGTCGAACGGGTCGAAGCCCTGCTCGACAATTGCACGGGCTTCCTGGTCGTAATACTGCTTGTTTCTTCGAAACACTTCCGTTGCCTTGATGGCAAGAGGGCTGTCCAGGTATATCGGAATATCCGGGAGCTGTCCGGCACGGGAAAATTCACCGAGAAGATAGAGCACTTCCTGCGTTCTCTCGAGTGCGAACGCGGGGATGATCACCGTATCATTGTGTGAGACCGCGTACAGGATCGCCTCGAGGAGCTCGGCCTTGCTCTGCTCGAAGTCACGATGCAGACGGTTGCCGTACGTTGATTCCACAAAGAGGTAATCCGCGTCCGCAGCCTCATACGGCTTCTGCACGATGAGCTGGTCCGTCTTGCCCAGGTCGCCGGAAAAGACGATTTTTGTCTCCTGGCCCTCATCCTCAACCCAGAGCTCCGCAATCGACGATCCCAGAATATGGCCGGCATTACGCAATTGGAGCTTGAAGCCCGGCTCGAGGTCAAAGACCCGATCACGTTCAATCGGGAATAAATACCGGAGACTCGCTTGCGCGTCCTCGGTGGTGTACAGCGGCTCGATGCCGCGCCGGGCTCGCCGCCGTCGCTTCCTCGTTTGCCATTCCGCGTCCATCTCCTGCACATGCGCGGAATCGAGCAGCATCAGCTCGCAGAGTTCCGCGGTCGGCGGTGACGTGACAATCCGCCCGGTGAAGCCGTCCTTCACCAGCTTGGGAATGCGGCCGCTGTGATCGATATGGGCATGCGTGAGGATCAGGTTTTGAATCTCTTTCGGGTCAAAGCCCCACTCCTCCCAGTTACGGCTTTCCATCTGCTTGCCGCCCTGAAACAGGCCGCAATCCACCACCACTTTCGCGCCCTTGGATGTCTCAACGAGAAAATTGGAGCCGGTGACCGACCTCGCGGCTCCCAAACAGGTGACCTTGACCATCGTGCTTCCTCTCTCTTCCTCGGGAAATAGAGCTCTCCTGCTCCTCGTTCCCGCCCCACAGCTCCACGAGCCCCTGGGACCCCGATTCCGGAGCCCAATTTACGGGGCCCCCAAAAGGTCTCCTACTTTCGCGCCCGAGGGCCAGCGTTTTCAATGGAAGATTTTTGGATGGGGAGTGGGAGAGATGGGAAGGAATGAGGGGGAGAGGAGAATCCGGGGCTCGGGAGAATCCGGGGAAGCCCCTTTTTGAAACCCCGCGTTCCGCGCGGGGCTCCCCGGACCCCACCTCCAAAAACTTCCTGTGTGACGCCTCCGGCGTAGAGACGGCTCAATGGTTTCGAAGAGACAAGACATCCGCAGGGTGGGCCCGGATTAAGCCATCAGATCTATGTG
>JARRRG010000756.1:0-2736 GCA_037380965.1 Deltaproteobacteria bacterium | reverse complement strand
GGTGTCGCGTCCCTGAGACCGAGCGGAGTGCATCGGTCGCCCGATCGTTCGCCGCATCGCCCGGCATGCACCAAGGCCGGGACCGCGGATCGGCCTCCGGCTTTCGGGTGAGCTCGGAATCGCTTCCCGGTTCCCTGCCGGGACTCTGAGCTCAAGATATCAAAACCTATCAGAAAGGCCGAAAGAGGACAACCGTGCGCACCAGAGGAGGCGGTGTTTCCCGTCAGTCTTCGTCGCGGTCTTGCTCTCCGGAGCCTTTTTTGACGGCATGCCGACGGTGGCGGCCCCTCTTTTGGCGAGGGTCGGAGCGAAGGAATGCCAAAAATTGTCAAAAATTGTCAAGAATGTGTACGGCAAAACCACTCGTGACATCAGCCAGTTATCCGATACGTGAGGCACAATGGGACGTTTATTGCTATTCCGTCCGGAGGCGACTGCGCGTTTTGGGATTAAAATGCAGTCATTTTGGCAGATTGAGGGCTCGTAGCTTCGGCATCATTCTTGCACCTCCAACGATACGACCATTATTCGGATGAGAGGAACCTACTCCGGGAGAAGCTGATGGGGGTACGTTCGCGCTTGACAACCCTCCGCGTCGCGGGGAGGCTCAGAATGGAAGCACGCTCCAGGGCGAGACACCATGGGCAGGCGGCCGTGCCGGCCTCTCTTATCCGAGCCGGTCCCGCCGTCGGGATGGGCATAGCAGCATCGTTGACTCAGAAACCGATGGTGAAGTATAGTGAAAACGTAAGGAACCCGCAGGTGCGGAAAGGGTCTCTTCCATCGCTTACCTTGGCAGTGAATCCCGGCAATCTGATTGCCTTTCACATGAGAGAAAAGTCCAGGGGACAGATTCGGGGACTCAGAAAACGGGGGAGCCGGCCTAAGCCGGAAAATCCCAATGGATGGTCGAAGAAAAGGAGGTAGAGATGCATTGGAGTAAGCTGGTCAAGGTGGTCCTTCTGGTGACCGCAGTGGCTGTCTTGGTGGTACCGGGCATAGCTGGCGCGGGATCGTGCCCGCTCTGCAACATTTTCGGAGGAGGATCATCCTCGTACAGCTCATCCCCGGGATACGGGTACGGCTATTCCGGGGGTTACGGGTACGGCTACGGCCAAGCCCCGTACTGGTCGCAGTATCAGTACATGCAGCCTCCCAAGACATGGAGCACAACGGTACGAACGCCTCTGTTATCGGGCGTGTGACGGTCCTTCACGGACGTCGGCCGGTGATCGGAGAAGAGAGCGGGATGTGGCTTATGAATGCCGCGAGTGTCAGCACAAGGAGGCTGTCGGCATCGTGAACGGGTCAGCCGGTCGGATGTTTCCGACGGAGTGGGCAGGCATCGATACTCGCTAGAACAGCTTGCGTCCTTCGGTGGATTCGCGCTCTCTGATTTGCTGCCTTTTTATGTGGTTCACCACGGGGAGCCATCTCTCGATAAAACTGCTTAATTCACCGGCGCGCTCCCGTCGCAGGGGCTCGTCGCCCGCACCAGCCACTCTCAGATGAACAAGCTTCGTGCTCCTCTGTCCGTGGTACCAATCAAGCACATTGATGATTTCGCCCATCGGTCCCCCTTGGCTCCGCCGCGAAGCCAGGTTCTGTACCATGTTTTCTCTTTCCTGGGCATCGTATCAGGCTGAGAGGCAATCAGCCAAGCATTTTTCCAAGCCTGCCAACGTACTGGCAAATCAGCACGGAGAGCTCAGACATAATGTTCCGGTATGAGGGGAATGCAACCTTCGTACGGTTATCGCAGGAGGGATGGTCCGATCGCGTAAGGAGTCGGGTCCGGATTCGGACTCAGGTCAGAGGTCGGTGATGACAAGTTGGAACTCCGCCACGGACCCGGGAGTGTCTATTCCCGGGCGGGCGAACCGCAAGACGTCAGTCTTCCCGCCACCGCCAGTCACTGGGAGTTGTCAGCTCAACCTGGACGATCTCCTCCCACTTCACGCCATGATCTCGAAAGATTTCCTCAAGCGCTCCTTTTGCCGGTGCATCCCACCAGCAGAACCGTTTGCCCGCTTCCAGGTTGTACCAGGTCTTTATCCATATACCTCTGGTTTCCTGGGCAAGACCCACCCATCTCGCTTCAATCTTTTCACGCGAGGCTGACGGCTCATGGTGGACGGACAGAAAGTGGGGCATGGTCTCCTCCAGTTCGTGAACGAATACGCTCCGGGCGGTCCGCTCAGGGTTCGAACCGCTCTCCTTCCTCCCTTTTCACCTGCTGAAAGAATTGACACATGGCGCAGTCTCTCATCTTTTCGGCAAAATCTTCCTGGACCCCCCCGTTGCAGAATGTTCCGATGACTTTCCAGCAATACCGTCCCGCGAACTGACCCCTGTTTCGTCCCCAATTAAGGTGATCGGAAGCCGCCGGGCACACGCCTTTCTCCGCAGCCTCGATGCCTCCCGGTTCCCTGGCGCAGTTCATTACTTCCCAGCAATTCTTCATATGCTTTCCGGCTTCTATTTCCCACAGGCGCCACTGGGAAGCAGCGGCAACCTCAACTTTGAGGATCTCGGACCACTTGATTCCAAGCTCTCCCAAGATTTGCTTGATTACCTCAGCGTTCGCCGCGTCCCACTCGCAGAACCGTTTCCCTCGATCCAGATCGAACAGCGTCATTTGCCAGTCTGCTCGCCGGTCCCGTGAAATCTCGGTCCACCTGCTCTCGAGCACTACCCTGTCCACATTCGTTTCATCATGGATGGTGAGGAACTTTG
>JARRRG010000755.1:0-3061 GCA_037380965.1 Deltaproteobacteria bacterium | reverse complement strand
GATGCGTTTCGCCGTATCGGCTGCGCGGTTGTGCCGGGCGGGGCCGGTATGGCTCGGACCCATGTCCAGGTCATGAAGCACCTGGCAGTCACCGTAATTTTTGCCTTCCCCTCATTTGCCGTGAAACTGGCGGAAGCGGCCATGGAAATGAGCCTCGATCCGGCCACGGACTTGAAGGTGCGCCTCATTATCGTCAGAAGGGAAGCGCACGACGATCGTGACGAAGAGAATCTCGCGCGTGCATTTGGAGCGGAGGTGAGAGAGATGTACGCGAGCGGGGAGACAGGATTCGTTGCCGCGGAATGCGCTGAAGGTGGCGGACTCCACTGTTTCACCGATTCCCTGGTGGAGATCGTTAACCCTGCTGACGGCACCACCGTCACTGACGGGAGCGCCGGTGAAGTGGTGACCACCGATCTTTCTCGACAAGCCATGCCGGTAATACGTTATCGGACCGGAGACGTGACCGAAGGGCTCAACGTGGATCCGTGCCCGTGCGGCCGCACGTCACCACGCTTGAAACCTGTGGTGGGCCGGGTCGGTGACATTCATCGCGTTAAGGGGACAAATTTGATTCCGGATCTGATTCGGGAGGTTATCCGAAAGCATCGGGGCTTGCGAAGATTTCAAATCGTGATCGAGCGGGTCCGCGTCCGGGACAGGCTCATCGTGAGAGTCGAATCGATCCGGCCCGGTAACGATCAGAACACGAAGCAGACACTCATTGATGAGATAAGAACCGTCGCGCTCGTACGGCCGGAAATCGAAATGGTGCCGGTCGGTGCGATTGATGAGAGCGCCCCGCTGGTCGTCGACAAGCGATTTCGTAACGTTGGAACCGTGCCCTTCGCACAGCGAGCCGACTGGTCCCTCTGGCAGTCGGATCATTGAGAAGCTCGTTCCGTGTCGTTGCCGTGTGTTCGGTGAAGCCAACCGATTTTCGAGGGAACATTCAGCGGAATTCCCTTCATTTCTTGTCGTTCTTCCGGCAGGTCTCCATGACCTTCCGAACGGTTCCCAGCAGCTCGGGAATGTCAATAGGCTTCTCAACGAGGCCGTCCACGCCACTCCGGACAATCTTCTTCTCTTCGTGGATCTGACCGCCCCAGCCGGTGAGCAGTATGAATGGGGTCTTGGGAATTGCCCGTTTCTCGCAATAAGCCTTGATCGCTCGACCGACTTCCCAACCGTTCATGCCCGGCATGCCGAGGTCGGAAATGACGAGGTCCACCTGGTTGTTTTCAAATGTCTTGAGCCCGTCTTCCCCGGACAGAGCGATGAGGACATTCTGGCCGTACGCGGTCAAGCCGTCTTTGATCATGGTGAGCACCGGCTGCATATCGTCTATCACGAGGATTGTGAGTGTGAGATCGAACGGCTTTCCCAAGGCCGCTCTCTCATCTTCCCCGCGTGTCCCCACCAGGGGCAGCTTTACCGTGAAAACACTTCCGCGATCGACTTTGCTTTTAACCGAGATGCTTCCCCCGTGGCGGCTCACGATTCCGTAGCTGACGGCAAGCGATTTTTTCGGATAGACGTTTTGACGCGTATGCTCCCGCCTTCGGGGAGGGCTTCCACGGCATTCTTGATCAAGTTGACCGCGACTTCGAACAACTCATTCTCCCGGCCCTTGACCGGGCAACGTTTCGCGAGCTCTCGTTTCAGCGTAACTTTTGTCCCCTCCCTTTCCGGCCCGGTTTTCCACCACGGCTTGCTCATTTCCACGGCTTGTCGGGCTATGTCTGACAGGTCGCAGACCTTGAGCTCTCCGGCAGTGTCAGGGCGCAGACGGGCAAAGCTTTGAAGACGGTTGACGGTTCCCGCGCCGAATCGGGAACTGCTCCGGATCTCTTCGAGACTCTTCTTGACATCCCCATAGTTTCCCATTTCAAGGTACATCGACGCCAAATCCGCGCCCCCGACTATGATCTGGAGGAGGTTATTGAAGTTGTGGGCGACGCCGCTGGCCAATTCGGCCACTGCTTTGAGGCGTTCCGTCTGGAGCAAGAGCTCCTGGGTGCGCTTCAATTCACTGATGTCTTCCAGAAGCGCCTGCGCCCCTGCGATGTTCCCATCGCTGCTCAGGATCGGCACCACATGGAGCCGGGCAACGATCTCTTTGCCCCATTTGCTCGTGTACGGATGCTCAACAACGATCCGCTCTCCTGTCTCGAGGCATTTCCGGAAAGCGGCCGACACGCCGGCCTCAACCAACGGCGGAAACGTGAGTAGATTTATGGCCTTCGTCGCACCAGCGGAAGGTGAGCCGAGCAGCTGCAGCACCGCGGGATTGAGCTCGGTGATATTCCCTCGAATGTCGCACGACAGGATCCCCAAAGGGGCGTTTTCCACCAGATGGCGGTACCGGGCTTCACTTTCCCGCAAAGCCTTTTCCGCTCGTTTGAGATCGGTGATGTCGATCGCCGTCCCGACAGAGGCAGGCCGATTTCGGTAAGTTATTCCCTTGCCCCACACCATGCCATCGAAGATCGTTCCGTCCTTCCGGAGAGCTTTTATTTCATAGGGATGGCCGATTTCCCCTGCCGCTCTCCTGACCAGGTTTTCGAG
Source organism: Deltaproteobacteria bacterium (assembly GCA_037380965.1). Lineage (GTDB taxonomy): Bacteria > Desulfobacterota > Desulfomonilia > Desulfomonilales > Desulfomonilaceae > JARRRG01. The sequence continues at coordinate 493 of JARRRG010000755.1, read as the reverse complement.
CGCCATCTCACGATGCTCAGGCGCTACGAGATCGGCCGGATTGACTTTTTCCAGTATCTCTCCGGGTTGAAATCCACAGAGTCGATCCATCTCGGGATTCACGTACACGAACTTCTGATCCTGGATAATGAAAATGCCCACAAGGGATGCATCCATGACGGATCGATAACGCTCCTCACTCTGGCGCAGTCTCTCCTCGGCCGCCTTCCTCTCCGAGATGTCGGAAACCGCGGCGATGACGCCCTTGCTCAAATCGGATGGATCCACGGCTTTGATGCGTAAGACAGCGTCAAATACGCTTCCGTCCGTACGCCGGCACTTGGTGTCGGTCTGGGTAATCGCTCCTGTTTCAATATTCTCGTAGAGTTTCTTTGTCGCTCGCTTATATTCTTTGTGCGAGGCATACAGTTTCTCGACGCTTTGGTCGAGGTATTCATTCTCACGGTCGAATCCGTAGATCTTGGCCCAGGCTTCATTCACCCATTTGAGTTTC
>JARRRG010000754.1:0-2761 GCA_037380965.1 Deltaproteobacteria bacterium | reverse complement strand
GCAGATCCTCGAAAAAACGGTGGATGCCGGTGGATCGAGTGACCGGGAGAGGCTTCCGCTTCTCATGTGACACGATGCGACGGGTTCGGAGAGGGGAAAGAGTCGCCGGTCTTCATTCACCCTCGTAACAAAGTTCACCTCACTCGGTGGGAACGTCAACCCGCACTCGAAGAACATTTCTACCCTGGTCGCGGCAATACTCCATGGAACTGGTCGCTTCTTTGACCAGATGAATGCCAAGGCCGCCCGGTTCGCATTCCAGCAGCGGCGAATCGAAGTCCGGCGGGGCCGCGTCAAGGGGATTGAATTCGCAGCAATCATCGACGCACTCGATGATGACTTCGGCACTTTTCAGTTCGACGCGAACGTGAATTTCGTTCGTGGTCCCCTCCTGGCATCCATGCCGGACGATGTTGGTGAGGATTTCTTCGAGCGCGAGATTCACCTGATACAGAGAGCGCGGCGGGAGGGCATGGGACTCCAAAAAAACCATGGCTTGTGAGATCGCCCGCGCCACGTGGCCGCGGGTGCCTTCCATTGTCAAAAGGAGCTCCTTCGTCATGGCGAACCTCGTCCGTGTGCAGATCTTGCGTACAAATGAGAACCTCGACGAGTTCTTCCAACCATACCACAGGGTCGTTCGGCCCGGCGACAAGCTGAACCGCGGCCGGACGCGGTCTAGTGGCCTCTCAAAAGGCGAAGCGCCTCATCTCGATCATGCGCGATCGGGATGAGGTTGACGGTGCCGGAGGTCATCAGGGTCTCTTCAACCATTGGCTGAGGATTGAGCACCACCATTCGGGCCCCTGTCTCTGCCAGTGATTTCGCGCAGGTAAACAGCAATCGTATACCGAGTGACGCGAGATAGGTCACGTCGCTCATGTCAACGAGGGTCGGTTTCTTGCGGCCCGACGTGGTATCCTCGAACGCCTTGCCGATCTGTTCTTCACCCTCAACGTCCAGTTTTCCCGACAGAGCCACATGAGTGAGGTCGGGGTCCATTTTCACGACTTTCATCTCCATGATGCGCCTCCTTTTGAGTCACCGTCGTCGCGTGTCAGAAGATTCCAGGTCAGCGGGCTTGCCAACGGATCACGCTCCCGCGGATGCCTATGGAGAAATCGTCCTCCAGGATCTCCCCTTGATTCAGTTCCTGAAGATGGCTCAAGAGCCGATCCATGACTGATTCTCTCGAACCCACCGACTCGGTCATGAACCGGCTAAAGTCGGTGAAGCTCCAGACGGGGCTGTTTTCGGCCGTTACTTCGTAAACACCATCGCTGAATACATAGACCCGACTGGGGGAATCGAGGCTGACGATCCTCTTTTCAAAGGTGAGATCGGGCATTCCCCCGATGAACAGATTGGGCGTATGTAACTGAACTATCGAGGCTTCCTGGCCGGACGATCCGGTAAAAAGCAACGCCGGAGGATGACCGCCGCCCGCGTACACGAGATCCCGGGACCTCTTGTTCAACACGCCGTACCAGATGGTAAAGTACATCCCGTTTTGTTCTTCCATGGGAAACTCGGCATTCAAAGACTTCAACACCTCGTCGGGCAAGAGGAAATCCGTGTTCCTGAGAGTCCGAGATCGCAGGACGTTTGTGATGGTCACGGAGAGGAGCGCGGCCCTCACGCCGTGCCCGCACACATCTACGAGGTACAGGGCAAAATGATCGTCATCCAGCCAATGGTACCCGAACGAGTCTCCTCCCAGGGAGGCCGAGGGAACAAATCTCCAATCCGTTTGCACTACGTCCCCATGAAGAGGTTCTGGCAACAGTCTCCGGACATATTCCGCGGCCTCTGCGAGGTGTCGGTTCGATTCGGCAAGCGCCCGTTCGAGCTCTTCTCTTATCTGTTTTCGCTCGGTCACATCACGTGCAATACCGGTGGTGCCGATGACTTCTCCCTGCTCATTGAAAATCGGAGACTTGATGGTCTCTATCCATTTCGATCCTGCGGGCCCGCGTACCTGGGATTCCTCGATCCTTTTTCGATCGCGGGATTTCATTACCTGTTCGTCGTCCTCTCGATACCGCTGAGCAAGAGATTGCGGCCAAAAATCAAAGTCCGTCTTACCCCTGAGGTCCTCCCTGCTAATGCCGCTCGCCTCCTCGAACGACCGATTAACCGCGAGGAACCTCCCGTCCTTATCCTTGAGCCACGCCATGTCAGGAATGTTGTCCAGGATGGCTGTCTGCGTGATCAGTGTCTTCTCGAGCGCCTGTTCCGTTTCCTCGCGTCGATGATCCGCGGTCTCCAGCTCGTTCACGCGCTTCCGTAACGCGTCGAGCTCGCAGATTAACTCATGCCTGGGCTTATCTTCGTGTTTCATTTGACGACCGGCTCCGAGAGAGCTGCACGGGGACGCTCACACCGCCCACAAGGATGTCCTCCGCAGGGAAGAAGCGATATATGCCGCATGTCCGTGTTTCCTGGTCTCGGGATTCCGCAAGTCGCCGATGCTGATACGGATCGGGCATCGACCACGGGATCCTGCATCCGTTCCGGCCGCGTCCGCGCGATCCGGTCTCCGGAGCGGACCCCGCCTGCCTGAAGACCATACGTTACCATCTGGTCGCAAGTCAACGAAAACGATCACCATTCTGTCTGTGCCGGTACTCGGCAATATGGTCGGATTGAGAATCAAGGTGCGCAGTGCCGGCTTCGACATGTGTGTACAAAAACCGGGCAAAGGCTTCTGGTTAAATGGCTCCGTGGCTACGCCTCGGATGGCCTGACAGGTAGTCGGCAG
>JARRRG010000753.1:0-2731 GCA_037380965.1 Deltaproteobacteria bacterium | reverse complement strand
TATGGATCGATTTCTCGCTCACGAAATGCTTCATGAAGTACGGGTCCTTGCCAAACACGAACATCGCTATACCACGCAGGAGAATCCCAAGGGCTATGGTAATGATGATCAATTGCAGGACCGATGGATTTCTCATGGAGTGGATGGTGCGTTTCCGCAAGAGTCCGTACATAATCGCGGTAAGCGCAGCCGTTATAAGCGCTGAGACCAGATACGAGAATTCCCCCGCTATACGGCACAATCCGTAGATCACGACTGCAATGCCGCCATAGTGGAACACGGTCAGCCTATCCGTCGGTTCGATGGCGACCTTCTCCATGAGCATTCCCACGAGCGTAGTGCAACCGACGGCCATAACGAAAGCGACAGGGATTGCTACACCAGGGTGCATCCCGACACCTTTCAACGCGCCGACAAAGGTTACCCCAAAGAGCCCCCCCAGCATCACGAACTCCCCCTGAGCGAAGTTGATGATGCTCGTGGAATTGTAGATCATGGTGAAGCCGAGGCCTACCATGGCGTAAATGGCGCCGATCGTAATACCTGAAAAGATGTATTGCAGAATATCTGCAAGGGATACCATGGCTCAGGCTCAGTCTGAGAAAGGGCCCGGACGGTCACAGCCTGTGATGAAAGCCTAGCCGTCCGGGCCCCTGCAGGATTTAATTACTGAAGGGAACTTCCCTTACTTCTTCTTTGCTTTTTCGGAATACGGAATGATCTTGCCTCCCTTGGCCACGTAAAGCATCTCGAGAGACGTGTCTTTATCCAGGCCAACGTGATTGGTCGGGCTCATAGTGAACCTGCCGTGAATGCCGACCCACCCTTTGGTCTTCTCAATCTCGTCACGAATCAGATTTCTCGCTTTCTTCACGTCCATGTTCGGGGTGATTTTCGCCCGCTTCATGGCATTGATGACGATCCAAAGGGCATCGTACGCGTGTCCGCCGAAGGTGCTCACCGGGGGACCATATTTCTTCTCGTACTCCTTCTTGTACTTCATCAGAATTGGCTTGTGCCAGTTCCCGGCAGGCAACTCTTCCGCGACCAGGATAGGGCCGGCGGGGAAAATCCTTCGGCGGCTTTACCCGCGGCCTTGATATACTTGGGATTGCCAAAACCGTGGCTCTGGAACAGAGGTATCTTCATGCCGAGCTGCCTCATGTTCTTGGCTACGATTGACTGAGCGGGAACAATGGACCAGTTAATAACGGCCTGCGCGCCCGCGGAACTGATCTTCTTGAGCTGGGCGGTCATGTCGGTGTCCCTGGGACCGTACGTCTCGTCAGCCACGATGTCGAAGCCCATCTTCTTGGCATACTTCTTGGCCTGTTTACGGCCTTCCTTTCCGAATCCCGTGGTTCCCGTGATCAGGCCGACCTTCTTGATGCCCATCTTTTTCATCTGCTCGTAAATACGTATGACCACATGGGAGTCCACCTGCGGCACCTTGAACACATACTTGGCAAGTGGGTTAATGATTACTTCCGCTGCCGCCGCGGAAACCAGGGGGACCTTATCTTTGTTGCAGATGCCCTTAATGGCCATGGTGTTGCCGCTTCGTGAGGGCCCAATTATGGCAAGCACCTTATCCTTGTTGATCAGCTTCTCAGCCGCGTTCACCGTCTTGGGCTCTTTGCCCTCGTCATCCTCCACAATTACTTTCAGCGGATAGCCGTTGACCCCGCCGGCCTTGTTCACGTCATCCATGATCATCAAGGCGGTCTTCTTCTCGGGGTCACCCAGCCACGATGCCTTCCCGGTCACCGAGAAGATGGCTCCCACCTTGAGCGCTTTTTTCTCCGCGGCATGCCCACACAGCACGATCGATAAGGCGAAAACCAAGGCGAGTGTGACGGTAAAAATGGTCCTCGTTTTCATCTCCCTCTCCTTTCTCTTGTGGTTTCGGTGTCGTGAATCGTCACGCCATCGTGATCAGTGTAATTGAACCAGACAAAGATTTGGCTACCCTCACCTTTCGTCTCCACGTCAGGAAGGCTTCACGGCAGCCGAAACACTTCTTTCCCCATTCTCAACCGTCAATAGCAGGCGATGATTGGCTGGTCTGATGAATTTCCATGAAATTGTTCTTGGATACCGCGCAGATCGAGCGCATATTAGAATGGAATAATGCCAGTGTCAAGCATGTTGTAATCTTTGGCTGGCTCAAACGCCCCACGCTGTTGCATTGGCTCGATCCGAAAGTTCCTATTTGGTGACAGGTTTCACCACCGGAGGTTGAAATGCCTGAAGAGCCCTGGACCCTCGAGCGAATTCACAAAGAGATCTACGATGCACGCACCAAGATCTTCGTGGTAGCTAAAGTCATGGAGACCGTCGAGCTCGCGTTGTCGGAACACCCGGACTGGGTCGTGGTATTAAGGCCCCTCTTGAAAGATCTCCACACCAACGCGTCCAAAATCGAGGCTTTACTGGAAGAGCCGCGTTCAACAAGTGAATCGTGAGACCGTTCAGGGGTGTCCTTGCGATTGTCAAAGAGCTTTGTCGCACGTGGCGCGCCGCTGGAATCGGTTCATGACCGGCGCGGCGCTGTTTCTTTGGACTGCTGAGAGGAACACCGGTTCCCGTGCCCAAACATATTCTGAACGAGAGTACTGTCCTGAGCCGCTTGTGAAGAGGGTCTCCGCGGAGAGAGAATTACCGCCTGAACGAGCCGAGTGCCTTCAGATTCTCTGTCGTCTCAACGGCTTGTTCGGACAACGCCTCGGTT
>JARRRG010000752.1:0-3213 GCA_037380965.1 Deltaproteobacteria bacterium | reverse complement strand
TCTCTTTGTCCCGTAGGCAAAAGAATACACACGCAATCTCAGCCAGGCCGGCTGACCATGGGATGGGCGTCTTGCCATCCCCACACATTGGTCATCCGTTGAAGAAAACACCTGTCCGTTTCTCCCGTGATTCACTGACCGCAGCGATTTCTCCCGGCCCGGTCTGTTTTGCACGTTGAGCAGGAATGCCGATGCGCTATCGTTCGATCAGGATGCTCTTGGGCACGTTTGCCGGCTCTGTGACCCCTACCATAGACATCAGTCGAGTCATCTCCCGAGTCATGCCATTGATCAAATCGGTGACGCCGGTTTCACCCCCTGCTGCCAGGGCATAGAGAATCGGCCGGCCCAGCCCCACCAGCGCGGCGCCAAAGGCCAACCCCTTTAACGCATCGCTTCCACGGCGAATTCCGCCATCCACAATGATTACGGCCTTACCCTTTGCAACCTCGACAATTTCATCCATGACCTGGAAGGGATGGGGCAGATAGTCGAGCGTGTGTCCCCCATGATTTGACACAAACATAATGTCAATACCCGCATCAACACATTTTTGGGCATCATCCCGGCTCAACACGCCCTTGCAGGCCACAGGAACAGGGGCTCTTTTTTTGACCTCCTCAATATCCCGCAAGGAAAGCGGTGTGCAGTCGAAACCCATTTCCCGATCACCGATCTTGGTCCCGTGCCCGGCGTCGATTTCGATCCCAACCCAGGCGACGCCCTCTTCGATCACGTTATCCACTGAAGCATGAAATTTGTCTCGATCCGTAAACGGCTTCACATTGGCGGCAAGTGGAACCCCCGTACCCAAGATCTCTCTCAGGTTTTTCGGAATCGGCGTTCCCGTCCACATAAGGCTTCCGGCTGCTTGTAAGCCTCGTGCGAGCTGCATCAGGGCGTCGTCCGCGATGGCAGGAATGGGCATGGTAATCGGTGACATGATCAGAGGCGTTGACAGCTCTATGCCCAGCACCTGACACGCCGTGGTCACCTGCGGAGCATCGATCGATTTCTGACGAAACGTGAAGCGGTCAATGATTCGACGATCGTTTTCGCGAACAGAGCCTGTTTCCACGTAGCCCAACATGCGACCGTATTCCTTTGCCTTGAAGAATTCTTCACCCTGTTGGTAGATCTCCGTCAAATCCATGATCATGTCCTTTCTGTACGAATTCTTTGTCTGGGCCCCCGACCGGCGCAAGAGATGACCTTGAAAGGAGACCGTGACGTCTCACCCTCCCAAAAGGCGCAATCGGCCTCTAAACAGGGCCTTCGCTGTACTGCTCCGACACTGACCTCACTCGCCTGAGCTCAAGCGCAAACGACTTGTGGTTCGTCATGACGATACGCTTCTTCATGCCATATCTCAACCTTCGAAATCCACCTTCAAATGAAGAAGAGGCATCCCTATCGTACTCATGATTTGTTCCTTGAAGCGGCCCGGCCCAATGCTCAGGTTCATGACGCGGCCCCAACCGTTGGAACCGTGACGAAGTCTCTTGCCGCACCGATTGTGAACCGAGTAACGAGCACGACGGGGTTGACCGGGCAACCGCATCCCGCGTTCATGGCTCATGAGGAAACTCAGAGGGTGAAAATCGTCCAACACGCCTCCCTGGGTATCCGGACCGTAGGAGCGGTGCCGCTGAATAACCTCAGGCCAAAATGGCCGCTGTCAGGAAACTACGCTTGACAACGCAGAGATTCGGACTTAGACTTAATATCATTAATTGTGTTTCTCCTCTAATCCGGTCGGGACTACGGGCGGAATGCAGCAACGATAAACCTGGACCAAGAAGCCCGTACCGAGGATTTACGCACTTACCAAGCCCGACCTTAGATCCCCGAAGAACGAGAGTTCCCAAGTCCCACAACGACACTCCAAAATTATCCTGTGAGTGTGATCCGTGAAAGGATGCGGAAAATGAGTCTTAACATTTACGTTGGCAACCTGTCTTTTGACACCGTCGAGGACGAACTGAGGGAGCTCTTTGCGGCGTACGGCGCCGTGGAGTCGGTCAAAATCATTTCGGACCAATACACCGGACGGTCGCGCGGGTTCGGATTTGTAGAAATGGCGAGTCGGGACGAGGGTGCCAAAGCAATCCAGGAACTGAATTCCAAAGATTTGGGAGGCCGCCCACTGAAGGTTAACGAGGCCAAGCCCAGAAGGGACAGCCGGGATTCAGGCCGCCGTGAGTCTCGGTGGTAAACTACCGTCCTTAGCCGCGTAACCCGGGTAGAGGGTCTAACAGAAAGACCCTCACCTTTCCAAGAGAAAGCACCTATCGGCCCAACGCGCGATTTGCTATGACGAGTCCTCCTGCGGCCAGGAAAGGGGCAACTCTGGGGATGATGGGTCTACAGACTCTCTGATCGACCTGTTTGCCTTGACAGAGCGCTTCCTACCCTTGACGTTATTGGTCCATCGGCTGACAGCGTTTGGATCTTACGAGACCTGAGATCTCAACATCCGGCGGAACGTGTTTCGACTTGGCCGCAGAGAGAATTCCAAGGAAATTGAGAAGAATGCGACGCATGAGGCCTAGGTGAGCGTGTCGAATCGTGCCATGGCTTTGAGTGGCTTGATCGCACGGATTTGGAGCAAGAAATTTGAACATGTTGCGGGACTGACTCATCCATGTTCCCATCCAAGGCTCGATTCAGGTTCCGGACTTAATCGACGCCCAAAGGAGGACTAATGGAGGCTGGAGACATAATTCACCTAAAGGGAATCAAGGCCGAATACCGGCTCTTCGGGAAAACCAGTTTTCTCGGTTGCATCATGCCGGACGGCGACTATGTCATTCTCAGCTTTGAACAACACCACATCAACCTTGCCTGGAGGACGGCTGAGGGACAGCCGTCCAAGAAACATCAGTACAGAGTGGAGGATTTCCTGATTCCCGAATTGGTGACGCGTACGAGCAACAGGGAGAGCCTGCCCCAATCCTGATGCTCTCATGAGCCGTCGTACAATAACAGAAACGGTCGTCGGCCGGACCTGACCCCCCCAAGCATGCCTATGATCCGGTCTACACAGTGTCGCGCTTGGTCCACCTCTACCCGGGCCACAGATTCTGCACGCATGCACTCAGAATCAGGACGACGTTGTTGGAGGCCGGCCCATCATGAACTCGATGCGGGACCCACCCTCCACGGAGAGGCATCCAAGGCATATTGCTGACTTATTATTGTTTCTCTTGACAC
>JARRRG010000751.1:0-4739 GCA_037380965.1 Deltaproteobacteria bacterium | reverse complement strand
GCCGACCGGACTGGAGTACATCGCGTCCGCGCTCAAACCCCATGTGGAGAAATTGACCTTCGTGGACCTGAGACTCCCCGGACCTCTGCGGAAACCCGAACGGTTGAAGCAATTCATTCAAGACGAGATCGATTTGCTGTGCGTCAGCATCAACTGGGAATACCACTTTCAAGAGGTGTGCGACCTCGTCAATTCCCTTCCCCATGATGTGATGACGATTGTGGGGGGAAAACAGGCGACCGACTGTCTCGACGAAGTGTTCGACGCGTGTCCGAACGTGGACATCGCGGTCAGGGGTGAGGGCGAACAGACCATCGCGGAGCTGGCCCAGGGAGTAAATCTCGCTGATATCAAAGGGATATCCTATCGAAATGGGGAAGAGATCACGCACAACCCCAATCGGCCGCTCGCGGCGGTCGAGGGTTTTGGCTTCCCGGATCGGACCCTTCGAGGGCAGAGATACCACTTCAATGTCGGAGGGTTTGCGCTTCGAGGCGAGGAATTCGACATCATCCTCACCGCGCGGGGCTGTCCGTACAACTGCAAGTTCTGCACGTTCACACTCAGTCCCTGGGGACAGAAGCGGAACTATTCCGCGCGCACCGTTGATTCGGTCATAGAAGAGCTGAAGCAGATTTCCGCGGGCATTATCCTGATCGCGGACGAGAACTTCTTTGTGCAGCCCCGACGAGCCAAGGAGATCTGCGAGCGGATTGTGGCGGAGGGTATTCAGAAAAGATTTCTGGTCCTGGCCCGCATCGAAATCTTCGAGCACCCTGATGTCCTGGAGGCCGCGGCCCGCGCGGGCATCAAGATCTTCCTGCTCGGGATCGAGTCTCCCCAGGATCGGATACTCGAGCAATTGAACAAAGGATTCGACACGGCAAAGCTCAGGCGGGCATTCGAGACCTTCCGGCAGTATCCGTTCTACTACCACGGGTATTTTATCTATGGAAACGTGACCGAGACCGAAGAAGAAATGATGCAAATCCCGGTCTTTGCACGAGAGCTGGGCCTTGACTCGATCACCTACCAGAAGCTGCGTGTCGAGAAATACTCTCCGCTCAAAGAGCTCGTTGAAGCGACTCCCGGCTATTATGTGGGCGACGATCGGATCGTGTATTCCGAGCTCCTGAGACGGCCGGGGCTCAAGCGCATCAGTCGGCAGATTACCAGGGATTTCTACACAGTCCCCCAGGTGTTGAGGCTTATCAGGAAACTCTTTCGCATCCAGCTGTTCGAGCCACGGAATCTCCCTGCTCTCCTGCTCGGCCTTGAGCAGCTCGTTGCGGAGCTCGAGCTGATCGCCCGGTGGGCTCCGTCCCGGTTTCGCCGTTTCCGCGGCACGGCACACGCTGAACGGTGACAGCAGTTGCGGCCGCGGCGTATCCGTCGAGGGCCTTGCCCTTGACCGGCCCGGTCGGTAGGGTATAGTCACTCCGCTTTCCTCGCTCACCTGTTCTTGACACCACGATCCGGGAGAGAAGACGCGCGGTCCATGAAGAACGGCAGAGATTTCTCATTCGGCAAGAATTGGCAAAGTTTTCTGGAGGGCCTGGACGACGAGCGGGTGAGGATCGCCCAGGAATCTCTGACCGAGTTCCTGAAGCTCGACAATCTCGAAGGCAAGAGTTTTCTCGATATCGGGTGCGGAAGCGGGCTCTTTTCGCTTGCGGCGTACAATCTCGGGGCCAGGCGGGTCGTGAGTTTCGATCTGGATCGGCTCTGCGTGGAATGCTGCACGTTCCTGCGCTCGAGAGCCGGAAGCCCGGAACATTGGCAGGTGCATCAAGGCTCGATCCTCGATGACGCGTTCGTGTCCGGACTCGGCACCTTTGATGTGGTGTACGCGTGGGGGGTGCTCCATCACACGGGACGGATGTGGGACGCGATCAGAAATTCCACGCGCCTGGTAGGAGACGCGGGCTACTACTACATCGCCCTGTACAACAAGATCCTCTCGCGCGACGGGGCTGCTTCATGGATTCATCCGTTTTGGATCCGGATAAAAAAGACGTACAATTCTTCTCCGCGGCTGGGCAGGTACGTGTTCGAACCCCTTGCCATGGCCGCGTACCTGGCGATGGTGACCGCGCGGCGGCAAAATCCGGTAAAGCACGTCAAAGAATACAAGTCTCACAGGGGAATGAACTGGAGAACCGACGCGACGGACTGGCTTGGCGGCTATCCATACGAATTTGCCACGGTTGAAGAGGTGTTCACCTTTGTGAGAGCCGTGGCCCCTGATTTCAATCTGGTAAACCTTAAGATTACGAGCGGCAGAGGTCTCAACTGGTACCTGTTCGAGAGGTCCGAAGCGCGGGGTACCGGTCGCGCCGACGGATCCGGGTGAGGGCTCGAAATCCCCTCGATGACACCTGCGTCCTCATGAGACGGCCGTTCCGCGACGGGTGATGTGGTCGCGGCCCCTGACCTTATAGGTGACTTTGACCTCACCGTCTTTTGGAACGTTCACATCAAATCGGATGGTAAACGCGTTGATCTTCTTGTATGGCTGGCTGCTGCTTATGACCTTCCAGTTTCCGAACAGCGGCTCGATGATGCCGACGTTCACGGCTTCCGCTTTGTGGTTCCTCACGACGACTTCCCATTCGGACTCATGGAGATTTTTGGCCAGCCGCTGATAGCTTTTCTGTGTCCTCTCCGCCACCACGTCGAATGCTTGCCCGATCTTGAGTTTTACCTCTTCGTTCCTGGGCGTATGGTCGATTCTGTCTTCCCCGATGAAGAGCTGGCTTCTGAACTGGTCTTCTTTGTAGAGCCGCATGATTCCGGTCGGCAGGGGCATTCCCAGGTTGTTCTCCTTGGAGTTCTTGAATTTGATGTACACGTCTACCGGTTGTTTGGGTTTTCTTACCTCATAACGTCTCGTGAAATAGCTTTTGATACCCTGAACGATGAATTCTTTTTGGACTTTCACGTTGTAGGCTTGAAGCAGGCGGATTTGTTTGGTCTGCCTGTCCTTAATGGTGGTTTTGCGTTTCAGATTGTACAGATGGTACTCGAAAAAAGCCTGTTCCTGGAATCCGCGCGCTTTGGCTCGCGGCGCGGCCGCCATTTCCAACGCTCTTCTCGGAAGGTGCTCTTTAACTCTCTGGACTTCTCCTGCCACGAGTTTCAACGTTGCCTGCTTATAGGTGGCGCCGCTCTTGTTATCGATCGTTACCCAGGCGGATATGTCGGCGAGCGAATCGTCTTTGTTCAAGACGACCACATAGTCGGCCTTCCAATTTATGTTGTTGGTCAGATAGGAGACCTCCAGGGAGCGGGGGTTCTTCCCGGTGTTGTCGAACAGCCAGGTCAAGGTGGGTTTGGCAATAAGGTTTTCAGGCAATTCCGGCAAGACCCTCACACCGGGGTACCCCAGATATATCTCACCGTTGATTTTGAAGATTTGACCCTTATTGTTACTGAGCAGAATCGCGTCTACCACCTCTTTCCTGTCATGATACCGGTTCCAATCAATTACCTTGATCTTCTTGCCAACGTATTTGTCCAGGAGCTTGGTTGCATTGATCAGGTCGTATTCGTAATTCTGCTCGAGAATAGTGAAACCTTTCGGATCACCGAGGGACTCCACATGAACCGTTACGGGCATGATGTGCGCGGCAACATCCGTGAACCTGAGCTCACCCCGGCCCTCGGGAAGGTTGAGTTTCCGGGTCTCTTTGACGAGCCCCATATTCTGGTTATACACGGTGACTTCCACCCCGGTCTGGTCAGCCAGGGTGCTCCGTTGAATGGGCTGCGGTGCGGCGATTGAGGCTGCGCCGAGCACCATGATCAGGCAACAGAGGCCGGCTAGAATTCTCATGAACACCTCCTTCTCTACCGGTCAACCGCGCGGGCAACGGCGACAACGGCCACGGCAGAAAGAGCTTCCAGAGCGTAGCGCTCCGTGGATGAAAGTTGCAATATGTCCGCGAAAGCCGGGTCGGTAATGAGCAATTCTCCGCCGACCTTTCCGAGCACCGCGGCGCCGATGTAGATGATTATGGGATACCTGTCCATGAGCCGGGCCAGGAGACTGCTGGCGAACACTACAAGAGGAATGCTGAGGGCCAGCCCGAAGAGCAAGAGAAAGAGGTTGCCCTTGGACGCGCCCGCAAGTGCCAGGACATTGTCAAGGGACATGGTGGCGTCCGCCACCACGATAATCCAGATGGCCTGCCAGAAGGCCTCGGGATGTGACTTCAACTCGCCGGTCGGCGCGTCCTGTGCCAGCAGTTTCACCGCAATCCAGAGGATCAATATCCCACCGATAAACTTGACGTAACTGAACTGAAGGAGCTGAGCGGCGAAAAACGTGAGCACCACCCGGAGCAACACGGCAAGGCCCGCGCCGAACACAATGGCGCCCCACCGTTTCTCCTTGGGGACGGTCTTGACCGCCATGGCAATGACAACAGCATTGTCTCCGGCCAGGACAATATCTATGAGTATGACACTACAAATCCCGAGGAAAAATTCCCACGAGAGCTCGAAGCGAAGCGCACCGGCCAGGTTGAAAAGGTGATCCATTCAAACAACCTCAGAACGGCAGCCCTCAGGATGGTTTTTGGAACCGCGTCTCGTGTTTTCGGTTCTCATTGTTTGTATCATCAGTGCCCGCAGTTTGCAAAAGACCGGCCCGGCCAAGTATAGTGAAGCGGCTGAAAAACCGTTTCGAAAATGAGCGAAGTCCCGGGCGGTTGGGGTGAGCACGTGTTAAACAGGGC
>JARRRG010000750.1:0-3237 GCA_037380965.1 Deltaproteobacteria bacterium | reverse complement strand
CCTGACGACATCGACGAAAAAAATCCCATACTGTATGACCATAAGGGCGCTCGTTACCAAGATGATCGTCCGTACGGGGTAGGTTGGAACGCACAGAGAGCCTTCACCCTCATATTCCAAACAACGCCATGCGGCTACGGTGAGAGGCCAACTCGAATAACACAAGAGAGCGAACAGAACCAATCCGAGAAGGTTGGCAAGACCCTCAAGCACGAGCATGGCGCCCGGAGAGACCTTGGAAAGAAGAATCGTGGATCGAACGTGCCGGCCCTCTCTGAGCGTATGAGTTATTTCGAGGAATACAATGGCTACGAGCGAGACCTTGACCAGCTCAGGAGTGCCGGTTAAGGGACGGTTAAAAATCGAGCGGCCGACCACATCTGTCACGATCGCGATGGTGAGCAGGAATATCCAAAAAGAGGCCAGCCCATTCAGGAACCCGGTAATACTGCCGAGAGCTCTGTCGAGAATCTGGAATGGCGATGTCATGGTACCCTTTCCCGGTTGCCGCATGCCTCTCCTATAGTCGGAGGCACCGGTCCCCTCGTTGAGAATCCGCCTTGATCCGGCCTCTGGGATTCACCATTGTGATTCTCGGGAGGCGGCCAACCACCGCCTCCCTTTGTCCGTGCAACGTAAGACGATTGCCTACTCGTGAATACGAGTAGACGGGGGGCCTCCTATTTGATTTTCCAATCCCGCGGGAATTGGTAACCGGACTTCTTTTCTTCGTTAATGTAAGCCCGAAGAACCTTCTTACCGGGCAATCCTTTTGCTTCCGCTTCCTTTGCCTTTATGTTGGGCTGATTGGGCAAGGCCGCTGCCCATGCAGCCCGCTCCTTGGGATCCAGTGTGGAGACCTGGCCCCCCATTGCCTTGATTCGCTCGCGATTTCGCTGTATTTCCTCGACCGTTTCCTTGGGCTGCTGAAGGGACCAATCCTCCGCGACCTGTTTGATGATCTTTTGGACTTTAGGAGGCAGCTTTTTCCAGGTATCCAAATTGATGGTAATACCGGACCAGACGATCGATCCCAGGTCGACAACCGTGATATATTTTGCCACTTCAGGCCATTTGAGGTTGGCCATGATGCCTTCCGTGATGAGCCAGCCGTCGTACACACCGGTCTTGAACGAGGTGTAAGCCTCTTCGATCCCCGACTGAACCGGTACCGCTCCCGCAGCCTTCACATAGTAGAGATTCGGCCCTGCCGCGGCTATTTTGCGGCCCTTCAGATCACTCAACTTTTTCACGGGAAAGGTCGTAATGAGCTGGTAGCTCGCGCCCGCGCCACAGGCCAGCCACTTCTGATTGTATTTGGTTTCAAAGACTTTCTGCAGCACATCAAAATCTTTATGAAGCTTCATGCCGATCTTGTTGACTTCGACGGTGTTCGGACTGCTGAACGGCACCCAGTAGGCGAAATTGTGGAGGAAAAGCTTCGCGGGCTCGAATGGATACACAATGAGGCCGATGTCAACCAAACCCATTTCCACAGCCGTAGTCTCGAATGGTGGAAATCCATTTTCCCGCGTCGATCGGTTTCCCCGTTCCAATGGTCAAGTTGATGGTCTTTTCAGCCGCCAAGGCCGTACTGACTCCGGTAACCAGCGCAAGCGCCAATAAAATAGCCGTTACACGGAATGCACATTGACTCCTTTTCATCGTCTTCTCCCTCCTGCTTCTCTTGCTTGCGTTAAAGATGATCGTTGCCTGGCCATTCCCGAGATCCCGATAAGAGACCCCTCTGACAGGTGTATTCAGCTTCTTCTCCGAGCTCGCGTTGCTGTTCGCCCCTGATCGCCATGTCAAGAGCTTGTGGTTATGCCATCTTCCAAGAATGTTCAGACGAAAACCGGTTGTCTGAGATTTGTGCGGATTCTTTTTCTGGGGAGCCGAGCTGACCCCGCGGTGTAGGATGTGATGGTAGCATGAAGCGCGGGAGGCATGGTGCCAAATAAGAGCCGGTATACCGCCAGGTAAAACCTGGCATTAGGGCGCGCCGCAATTTGCGTTACCCCCCAAGAGATGAGATGCGCGCGGCGATTAAACCTGAAGTCAGGTTTGAGATGACAAAATGTGGACACACCTCGTTTCGGCAGGTAGTCCTGGGGATCGGTGGGGCTGGAATCTACTGGAGCGACATCAGATGAGACCTCAAATTGGCCCTGGTGTTTTTGAGCTCAAGTTTCTTTCGGATATTCTCACGATGGAATGCAACTGTCCTCGAAGATACATTCAGTGTGTCGGCTATCTCTTTATTCGTCTTGCCGTCTCTCACCAGCTTGGCCACGCGGATCTCTTGAGGAGTGAAATTGAGGTACTTGGAAGAAAGCTTATGGGCAAAGGGAGAAACGATGTCATCGAGATTCGACTTGAGAATCGCGAGATAGGCCTTCTGTTCGAGATCGAGGTTGGAATTCTCGAGTCTTTCGACATACGGCCGGACGAGCTCTTTGACATTTGACAACACTTGTTCCTCGAGATCGCGCTTGTCATCTTGACGGGCTTTGAGCAAGACTCGTAAGGCTATGTTGACTTCCTCGAGGTTGCGAGACCTGAAATCCAGTTCCGCTTCCCTTTTGCGCAGGACCTCTTCGATCCGGGTTCGCTCGGCGATCTCTTTCTGAAGCTGCAGATTGGCGTCCGTGAGTTTCGCGGTGCGTTCCTTTACCCGTGATTCCATTTCGTCATAGGCTCGTTTCAATTCCTCTTCCGCCTTCTTGCGGGCCGTAACATCTTTCGTTACGTGGACGAGGCCGATCAGCTTCCCGGACTCGTCAAGAATTGGGGACGCGGTAACCCAGAACGTCTTACCGAGTTGTCGATTCTTGAATTCCGCGGAATGGGATTTGTGGTCGTCGAGGACACGGGGGGCAGGGCAGCCTCTGCACGGTTCCGATTTGTTGTAAAAGAGGTCATAGCAACGAACGCGGCGGGATTCCCGGGAATCGCAGTCAAAAGCAACTCTTATGGCCCGGTTCATGCGTACCACACGCCTTTTCGGGTCGAGAATGGTAACGAAATCTTCAATCGCATCAAAGGTCCGTTCCCAATCCTTTTTCGCCCGGCCGATTTCTCTTACCGCGTTGTCGCTCCACCCGGCCTCCTCGGAACTGCGGCAAGGCTCGGCTTCGGTCAGACGAGCGAGCTCACCGCGCGCCTTCGTCAGTTCGGCCACCAGGTGCTTCTTGGTCATCGACTCCAGGCCCATGTCTCGCCTCCACCCGTCTGTAC
>JARRRG010000749.1:0-2999 GCA_037380965.1 Deltaproteobacteria bacterium | reverse complement strand
CTGAGCGGCGAGGATGAGATCGTTCAAAGCCTGTTGAAATTCAGGTGTTACTGCAAAACCGAGTGACTCCGCAGTACCACAGATCCTTTCCCTTGCCTCTTCTTCGGTTATCTCGGGCGCTCCCTCCTCGACTACCTCCTGGAGTCTGAGCTCGGGCTCATACGCGCCGCTGTTCCATTCCCTCTCTTCCTCGTAGGTGCGTTCCATGGTATCAGTGCCTCCTTCCCGGATCATTTCGGCTTGCGTATCAATGTGACGATCATGAATCTTCAGTTGTCGGCGTTATCGTGTAGGCCGTCCTTGGGGTGAGGCCGTGCGGCCCAATCCGGTCGGCCTGTATTGAGATCCTTTTGCCTTTTTAGTGATCAATTTTCGTGCCAAACCACGCAAAAACAAAAAAACGTCATGAGGTCGCATGGTTGGATTAAACATGGAGGCAAAGGAGCTTGCCGCAGGCATGTTGCCTTATGCAACGGTCGACAGCAGACGCTTTGGAATCGGTGCCGCGCCGGTTACTACCGTCGCTCCTTTTCGGACACTTCCCCGCGCGTTGCATAGTGTAACGCCACCTGTGACAGTGCTCTTCTATCCTTCCCGCGTCGGCCGATCATCTCCGATACGCGCTGCTCATGAACGATCGGTCGGTGCCGAGACCGGTACGGTGGCTGGGAGATCCCGGAGCCGGTGTCACGCACGCGCCGATTGCGCGAAGAACTTCTTTTTCAAGGCATGGGAATTGCAGAGTGATCTGGTGCGCCCGTTCGACGGGGTGCCACAGGACACCGGGTTTTTTCCGCACGCGAGAACAACCGGTTCCCCGTCGATCGGCGGTGGGAAAGAGACACACTGTCAAGATGATCACAGTAGTGTCCGACAAGGTTGCTGACGGCCACGGTGTTTTGCCGGGAACCGAGGATTTCGGACCTCGGGCAGTGGTCTTCAGGCGGGTGGGTTCACCGTGGTGAGTACTCGAAAAGTACGGTTCGTGAGACGGGGAAGGGACTGTCCGAAATGATCGAGCATCCGCCGGAACAAGAGGAGACCCCCAATACCGCCGCGTTGCCGTGCACGATGGCAGAGGAGGATGAAGCGCTGCGTTCTCAATCGATTCCACTCGGAGAGCTCACGTCCATGAGCGACCTAATTGCGGATGCGGTTCATCAGATGAACAATCCGCTTTCCAATATTCGTCTGGCCACTGAAGTCCTGATGGAAGAAATGGAAGAGATTCTCCCGGGAGATTCGCAGCACAAGGAATTCTGCACCAAAAGGCTGGCAAATATCATTGGGGAGGTGGATCGGGCGCGCGCGGTAATTCGCGAGCTTGGACAACTGGCACGACGAAAGAGCCATGCCAAGGAATCGCTGGACCTGCAATCGCTGGTCGAACGCGCGGTCCGGTCTCCCGGTGTGCAGATCGATCCGGATGTCAAGATTGGAATTGAAATCGGTGACAACATCTCGATCCGGGGAGACAACCACCTGATGACAACCGCGATCGCGAACCTTACCTCCGATGCCCTGCACGCGCTGGGTGGCAAGGGAAGAGTGGTGTTCCAGGCCCGGTCTGAACAAGACGGAGCAGTGGAAGTCACCGTGACGGTAAGTGGGACGCGCATTCCAGGAGGAAACCGGGACGAGATCTCCAGCCCGCCCCTTTTCACCGGCAAAGGGGGAAAGCGTATGGGCTTAGGCAGAGCATGCGCGAGGGAAGGGGAACACATTCAGACTGAGCCTTCCTGCCCCGGAGAGTGAGGAATGAAAGGCCCCACTGTGCTTATCGTTGATGACGAGGAGATGGCGCGTACCGATCTCAAGACGGTGCTTACCAAACAACAGTATGAGGTGATGACTGCCGAAACCGGTCGGAAAGCGCTGGATTTGATCGGAGCGAACCAATTTGACGTGGTCCTGACCGATTTAAGGATCGATGAAATCGACGGCATGGAGATCCTGCGGGAATGCAAGAAAATTCATCCTCTCACGGAAGTCATTATGATCACCGGGTATGCCGCGCTGGATACGGCCATAGAAGCCATGAAGCACGGCGCGTATCACTATATTCCCAAACCCTACAGGGTCAGTGAAGTCCGGAAAGTTGTGGCCGAGGCCGTAGAGAAGGTCCTGCTGAAACGGGAGAACCTGAAGCTCAAGGAGGACCTGAAAGAGTTCCGGGAAAGCTCGAAGGTAAGAATTGTCACCCAAAACGCGGCTATGCTCAAAATGCTCGATACCGCGCGCAAGGCCGCGCTCGTCGATTGCAGCGTGCTCGTCACCGGGGAATCAGGAACCGGTAAGGACCTGTTGGCCCGACTCGTCCACGAGAACAGTCGGAGACGGGACCGCCCTTTCATGGCTATCAATTGCGGAGCTTTCAGCGCGGACCTCCTCGCCAACGAGCTCTTCGGACATGAAAAGGGAGCATATACCGGCGCGAATTCGAGAAAGATCGGAATTATCGAGGCTGCTGAGGGCGGAACCCTCTTTCTCGACGAAGTGACGGAGATGTCTCCTGACATGCAGGTCAAGCTGCTCAGAGTGATACAGGAACGACAGGTGATGCGGTTGGGAGGCACGGAAGCGATTGATGTGGATCTCCGCTTCGTTGCCGCGACCAACCGGCCGATTCAGGAAGCGATTGCCAGCGGCAGGTTCCGGCGGGATCTCTATTATCGATTGAATGTGGTGTCCTTGGCCATTCCTCCCCTGTCGGAGAGAAGGGACGATATTCCGCTCCTCTGTCAACACTTTCTCGTCAAGCTCGCCAGGTCGATGGAACGGGAAGCGCCTTCCCTGTCCGATGAGGTGGTTGAAATCCTCGAAAACTATGCGTTCCCGGGGAACGTGAGAGAATTGGAGAACATTATCGAACGAGGAATCGCACTTTCGACGGGCAATGTCATCGAGGTGAAACATCTCCCCGATGAAATGCGGCACGCAGAGGCAATCGCGCCAAAAGGCGCTCAGAACGCCTGGCCCACACTCGAGGAACATGAAAT
>JARRRG010000748.1:0-2873 GCA_037380965.1 Deltaproteobacteria bacterium | reverse complement strand
TTCGTGGAAGCGCTTCCCTTTTCCGGGGCATTCCTCCTGAAAGGACCGCGAGGGCTCCCCGATTTTCCCTTGAGACACGGGACCGGATTAACGGTAGTTTCATCGTACATTACTATGCTAATGTTAATATGTTCTCATTCCATTCTCTCGAATTGTCGCCACACAGGATCGGAGAGGAAGAGCATGAGCTCGTGCTTGGACTCTGAACAGCTTCGCTGGTGTAGACTTCGGATTTTCTTCTGCATGCAGTCTCGTTCAATGTGAGTCAAACAGGTAAGGGGGGTGGCCATGAGGAACCGACGACTCGTTCAGACCCTATCAGCCATCGGAGTGCTTCTCCTGACAGGGTCCGTGATTGCGCTTACCGAATCCGCCTGGTGCGGGTTCCCCCGGGGCTCAACCGAGATTCTCGCCACCCCGTTTGACCAACCTCATCCTACAACATCTTCTCTGGAGCGCCATAGGGGACATGTAACGCCCGTAGGATTGCCCGGGCCGCTCAGGATCCTGGTGAGCTCCTCATCCAACCCGAAGACCAAGGGTCGCACACCGGCCTCGTCGAGCTCCGATTCAGCGAAGAACCAGGCCCTGATTGAAGCGGCCAAGACCGGAAGGGTAAAAGAAGTGGTGAGGCTTCTTAAAACCGGCGCCAACATGCAAGCCTCAGACAAGAAATACCGCATGACGCCGCTCATGTGGGCCTGTCACAAAAATCATCCCGAGGTAGTCAAGGTTCTTCTGGACAGAGGAGCCGACGTCAACGCACGGTACGGGAATCCGCAAACGCCCTTGATGAAAGCCGCACGAGAAGGAAACCTGGAAATAGTGCGACTCCTCCTGAAACACGGTGCTGAGGTGAACGCGAAGAGCGACATCGGCGACACGCCCCTGCATTTGGCCGCATGGAAAGGTCATCTCGACGTTGCCAAACTGCTGCTGAATAATGGAGCGATTGTCAATATGAAGGGAGCGCAGGGGGAGACTCCTCTCATGGTGGCTGCGCTCAACGGGCGTGTGTACGTGGCCCAGCTGTTGCTCAGGAGGGGCGCCGATGCCGATGCGAGGAACGCCAAGGGCGAGACTGCCTTGCAGCTCGCGTCCCAACGAGGCCATGATGGGATCATGGGGCCAATCCCAGTGCGAGGTTCAGAGGCGCCGGCCCTGTTCTGGTTTCGGCCGCGAGTGACGGCAAGCTCGAGGTGGTTCGTTTGCTTCTCGAAAGAAGAGTGAACGTTAACGCTCGCAGTTCGGACGGTGAGACAGCGCTAATGAGCGCGGCCCGGCGAGGCCACGCGGCAGTAGTAGAGCTCCTCCTGAAAAAGGGGGCGAACCTCAATGCTGTAAACCGTAGTGGCCAGAACGCGTTGATCCTGGCTGCCATCACCGGCCGAGCGGACGTGGTTAACGTCCTTCTCAGAAGAGGCGCGGATCCGCGGAGTCGCGACAAATCGGGCAAAACGGCCATCGACTACGCGTCGAAACACCGGCACACGCAGGTGCTCAACCTGCTCGAGAAGAAGATCCGTCGAAAGACCACGAAGGCCGATCGAAGTAAGCAGTCAAGAGAACTGTTGGACGCCGTGATTAATCTGGATCCGGTGAAGGTGAAACAATTACTGGCACGAGGGGCCGACTCCAATACCGTAGATAAAAACGGTGTGAGCGTGCTCAAGCTTGCCGCGACCGGAAAGGGTACGGCAATCGTCAGCCAACTCATCAAGAAAGGGGCCTGGGTCGATTCCCGGGTTAAAGATTAGGGGACTCCGCTCATGGCTGCAGCATTCTACGGGCGATTGAAGAACGTCAAGCTTCTTTTGGCCGCAGGCGCAAAGGTCAACGCGAAGGATACGAACGGGTATTCAGTCATGGACTGGGCCGTGCTCGGCCACACGATGGGCATGGCCGGCAAGGACACCATAGAGCTGCTGAATAGGAAGGGCGCACGGTTGAACGCGTTCGCCGATGCGTTCAAGAAGCGCAAGAAAAGGTAAACCGGCTTGCCAATCGGGTTGGAGGTCCGCCAATGGATCAAAGGATGAAGATCCGGTTGTTGGTGTTGCTTCCGCTCCTTGTTCTGTATTTGATCGTTGGGGCAATGGGTGCGGCGTCGGGGTCCGAGGCCGCGAACCGATCCGACTCCCCACGAGAGCGCCCGACCAGGACCGCAACCAACGACAATCTCATCCACCATGCTGAAGAAGGTTCTCTGAATGGAGTGAAACAGGACCTGAAGCTCGGAGCGGATGTGAACTACCTGCCTCCCCAAAAGGGGAAAACCGCCCTCATGTATGCTGTGGAGGGCGGATTTCTCAAGATTGCGGACGTGCTCCTCAACCACGGAGCAAAGGTCGACACCAAAGGAATCTACGGCCAAACTGCTCTCTTCATTGCGTGTAGTAATGGTCGATCCCGAATGGCAAAGCTTCTGCTGGAGCATGGAGCCAACGTCGACCTGCCGGATGGGAATGGATTTACTCCTCTGAGGATAGCCGCTCAAAGCGGGTACCTGGGGACGGTCAAGCTGCTGCGGAAGTGCGGCGCGGACCCTAACATTCGAGACGACAAAGGCAACCTCCCGGCGGATGCGGCCGAGCTCTACGGTTACCGCGCCATCGCGGCACTTTTGCGAGGTCATGGCCGGGACATGAGAGCACCGTCGGAGCGCGCTCTGGACAATGTGGATCCAGCTCAGTTGACCGCTGACGACCCCTTCAAGAACAAGGCTTGGGTCAATGCGTGCCTTATCATCATGACTAACATGGGATCGCTGGCGTGGATGAAAAGATTACTGATGCTGGAGGCCAACTTGGATTATCAGAGCGTTGACAAGGACAAACTGACCGCCCTGATATTGGCCGCGCAACTCGGCCGCG
>JARRRG010000747.1:0-2564 GCA_037380965.1 Deltaproteobacteria bacterium | reverse complement strand
GTCGCTCACGCCTTGACACAGCACGCTTTTCCGTGAGGGCTACGGACCGGCCGATCATCTCCTGACTGCTGGAGAGCGACCCTGAAGTGGACCCCTGCGCCCGTATCCCATGGAAACACCTTGTTGAGTGGGTGTCTCCGGTCGTACCGCACAGTATGCTCCGTGTCATGCCCTCAAAAAAACATTAACTTGACGTGAGTCAAGGCATGTCGTCAAAGCAGGTGGCAAAGTAAAAGGCAGTTACGGGATTCGGGTAATCGGTCGTACTACGATCCATCCGTGAGCAATGAACGTGAGACGTGCTTCACGGAACTCGAGGAAGGGACAAAATGAATACCCCGGGCACGGCGATCTACAAGGATCGCTTCGAGAACCTCATGCGAGTGGCCTCGAAGCTCACCGCTTCGTTGAACATCGGGGATATTCTCGAGATGATCCGCGACAATGTGAAAGAAATTATCCCCCATGCCAGGGAAGCGTGTCTCATCCTGGTTGACCCCGACGCTCCGAGCTACACGCGGCCCCTGCACTGCACGATGAAAAAGGATCAGGTCAACTGCCACCTCTGTAAACGCGGCAACGAGATCGTCAAGAAGGCGCTTGACGAGCCGGTCGCGTTCCAGTGCAGCCTCTCCACGGACATTCCGGCTCCGCTGGCCCCGGAAGGAGCGGAGGAGGAAATATGTGAGGTCGCGCTCCCCATTTACGACGGGAACGAACCTCTTGCGGTGCTCAATGTGGTCACGGACCGGAAGCGCACGCTTGACGAGAGAGACATGGTCCTGCTCAAAGACCTGGTGGATCTTGCAACAAACACCATCATCAACGCGAAAAGCTATGCCAAGATGGCCCGGGAAAAGCTTACGGTGGAGCGCATCCTCCAGCACATGAGAAGCTTTGTTCCGGAGACGGTTCAGCGCATCGTGGAGAAGAACCCTGACGCTCCCGCGCTGGACAAGCAGGAAGTCGACGTTTCCATTCTCTTTCTCGACGTCGCGGACTACACCCGCATCAGTGAAACGCTCACCCAGGACAAGGTCAATTTCATCATCGAGAAGTATTTTTCGAGTTTCCTCGATGTGATCTATTCCTGTCATGGGGAAGTAAACGAGACCGCGGGCGACGGCCTGATGGCGATCTTCACGGGCGAAGCAGTGGAAAACGCGTTGAACGCGGCCAACGCCGCGCTCAAGATCCGCGGTCGGACCGGGAAGATCAACCAGGAGCTCGAGGGCCTCTTCTTCCCGATTACGGTAAACATGGGTGTGAACTCGGGCAAAGCCTCAGTCGGCATGAGCAGATTCACGGGCTCTTCAGGAACGAGGATGACCTACACCGCGTCAGGCACCGTGACGAACCTGGCATCGCGTCTCGCTTCCGCGGCCACTGACGGCGATATCCTCGTCGGCCCTGAAACCGCGCGCCGTGTTCAGGACAAGATCATGCTCTTCAATCGCGGTCCCATGGACTTCAAGAATATCAAGGGAAAGGTCAATGTTCACAGCCTCGTCCCAGCTTGACGCGCGCATTCCCAGGCCCCAAGACCAGAACCGAAGGGTTCACAGCCTCGTCCCAGCCTGAGGGACAGAAGCTCCAGTCTCGCTCAGCAGTTGTTCACGTAACATTCGAGTCGCGAATAGGCTCTCACCGATTGCGTGGAAATAAATCGTCAAATCATTGGTCGAATCTACTCGAAATCGGGCGGTACCGCCGTAAGTCGAGGCCGGAGCACGATAAGAGGAAGAGGAAATACCAGCTCCAGAGCCCCTACTTGTGACATCTCCCCCCTTACAGGGCAATCTCCGCCAGCCTATCGGCTGCGCAGGCGCAATCGCAGCACCCCGTGCCTCCATTCGCGTCTCGCGCCATGCTGCCGAATTACCCGACACATGGCTCCCTCCTCTGCCCCATTTTGGGTTCCGGAATGAATGGAATTCAGTTCCGAGGCGGACAAAACTGGGATCGAGACAATTCCCAAGTGAAGGCCGGCTAATTTGCCCGAAGCCTCGGCAATCAAATTAACCGAAACAAAGGACATCGAAAAAAACTATTCCGCTCCAGTCCTTCTGTTCGCCCACTCCCTCCAGAAGAGCTATCACATCCACCTCGAACTCGCCCCTCTGAGCTGCATCTTGCTCGATTTCCTCAATCCTCTTCTTGAAGCCCTGAACGATGAAACCGCCCAGCGTTCCGTGCATCGGTTTTCTTTCCGTATTAAAATACAGTTCAAACGCGGTGATGCTCACTGAAACGAACTTTGTTTGATTGGGAATTCTGAATGTGAGCTGACTCTTCCTTCGAGCAGAGGCCAAGTCGAAAGCAATGTTTCCGCTGGCCGCCCCTACCAAGCTGAGTCCCGCCTCGAAGGTCCGATCCAAATCAACGAATTGGCGCCCGTTGCTCATCGCTAGTACTCCTCTCTTCAACTTTGTGGCTGTTGCAGCGCACTGTTAATTGACTCGATCCCACAGAACATGTGGCAAAATCGATTGCCCCAATCTCGACTGACGAACCTAGTCTTCTATGATTTTCGTGATCATGCGCACCACGTTCGTCCTCACTTT
>JARRRG010000746.1:0-2975 GCA_037380965.1 Deltaproteobacteria bacterium | reverse complement strand
TGCTGAGAGAGTGTGATGCGATCGGAGTCAAGCGGATCGTAATCGTTAGCGGGGGATTCTCGGAAGGCGGCGACACGGGAGCGCAACTCCACCGAGACGTTGCCTCATTCACGGCTGGAAAAGGGATCCGGGTCCTCGGTCCGAATACCTTGAGTCCCGTTAATACGGGCAACAACCTTGCCATCAGCTTCAACCATGTGAGGAGAATGAAGAGCGGACGCATCTCCCTGGCTTTTCAGTCGGGCTTCTTCGAGTCCAGAATCAATTGGCTGCTTTCAAGTGTAGGGATAAGCAAATTGCTCGACATGGGCAACAAAATGGATATCAACGAGGTAGACGCGCTGCAATACTTTGCCCTCGACCCCGAAACCGAAGCGATAGCCATGCATATGGAAGGCATTCGCGGTGACGCTCGTACCTTCTTCAGCGTGCTCACCGAAGTGGCAAGAAGAAAGCCAACCATCATTCTCAAGTCAGGGCGGACTTCTGCCGGTTCCCGGGCCTCGTTGTCCCATACCGGTTCGATAGCCCGCGAAAACGACGTTATTCTTGACGGAGTGCTGAGGCAGACGGGAGCTCTTCGAGCCCAAAACCTGGAAGAATTCTTTGACCTGGTCAAGGCATTCGGACGCCTTGACCTGCCAAAAGGCAATCGATTGGCGATCATCACGATGTCGGGCGGGGAAGGCGTCATGGGGATGGACGCGTGTGAAGTCTTTGGTCTCCTGCCGGCTCGTCTCGGTGGAAAGACGCGCGACAAATTGGCTCCTTTTCAGCCGCCATGGGAAATGCCTCTGAACCCCTTCGACAATGGTGTTGCCATCCAGTTTCACATGCCCTCTCCCCTCGAGTTTTGCAAGGGTCTCCTGGCAATACCCGAGGATGAGAATGTGGATTGTGCAATCATGCAGATGCCTCCCGGGACCTTCACCCCCGAAACGTCCAATGCCGACATCCCCCCGGACGTGGCGGAGGCTCTCCACGAAGAGTTCACACAAGGATTCGTGAATATGAAAAAGGCTGGCAAGCCGTTTGCCTTGTGGCGCTCAGCCATGGATGCCGGGGAGCAGGAATGGATTGAGGAGATCGAATCACGGGGTATGCCGGTATTCGAGTCATGCGAACGAGCAATACGATGTCTGGCGGCCATGCACCGCTACAGAAGCAGGAATCTCTTGGACTCTTCCTCCAAACAGTAATGTTGCCCATTATCCGGCGGCCGGGATCACATTTCTGGGCCTCGACACAGACACCGTTTCCTGCTCAAAGGGAAGCGGCGTCGGTTTTGAATCTGCCGGTGGAAAAGGTGCGGATCATCACCCCTACGTGGGAGGAGGTTTTGGCGGAAAGACTCGAAACAGACAGGTTGTGGAAGCAGCCAGGCTGGCCGTGTTGACGGAGAAGCCCGTGCAAGTCGCATGGACACGGGCTGAAGAATTCTTCTACGACACATTTCGGCCCGCTGCGGTCATCAGGATCGCGTCGGGTCTCAGCTCATCAAACCGAATGGTTTTCTGGGATTACCATGTCCACTATGCGGGTGATCGTGGAGCCATTTCTTGCTATGACGCTCCTCATCAACGCGGCGCGCCCAGTGGCAAGGGCCGGGGAATGGCGTGCGGGATTTACAAGGGCACGTATGTCGCTGCACTGGGAGAAGCGGAAGTGGACAAGTCGAGCGGCCGATGCCGGCTCAAACGGGTAGTGTTTGCACAGGACATGGGGGAGGTAATTAACCCGGAAGGAGCGAGGATGCAAATCGAGGGATACGTCATGATGGGACTCGGGTATGCTTTCAGCGAGACGATACGCTTCAGGAACGGCGAGATCATTGACCTCAAGTTCGACACGTACCAGATACCGACATTTTCCTGGATGCCCAAGATCACGGTTCTGCTCATCGACAACCCTGACATTGGTCCCCAAGAAGGCGGAGAGCCGGCCATCACCTGCATGGGTGCGCTCGCGGCCAATGTTGTTTTCGATGCAACCGGCATTCGATTCAATGAGCTTCCCCTAACTCCCGAACGTGTGCGGGAGGGCTTGAAATCAGTCAAGAAGGCGACCTGATGTCACACACCTCCACCAGCCAGAGGAAGGTACACGATGAGGAAACGCATCGCCGTGGTGATTAGTGTATGGTTGGCATTGAGCACCGGCCTTCTCATGCCGGTATACGGTCAACAAATGAAAGCCGTGCAGCTCCCGCGACCGCAACTGGAGTTGAAAGGGTCATTGATGCACGCGCTCAAGGACAGGAAGAGCACGCGAGCATTCAGTGATAAAAATCTCTCATCGCAGACCCTTTCAAACCTGCTCTGGGCCGCATTCGGCATAAACCGACCCGCTTCGGGCAAACGCACCGCGCCTTCAGCGCACAATCGCCAGGAGATCGACGTGTACGTGACGACCGCGCAAGGAGCATATCGGTATGATCCGAAGCGGAATGCGCTCCTTCCCGTTGTTTCCGGAGACATACGAGCTCTGGCCGGCACGCAGTCCTATGTGAAGGATGCAGCCCTCAATCTCGTGTACGTTGCCGATCTCAAGAAAATGGGCGGTGGCGATCAAGCCTCCAAGATGTACCTTGCGGCCGCGGATACCGGTTTCATCGGGCAAAACGTCTATCTCTACTGTGCCACACAAGGTTTGGCCACGGTATTCCGCGCGATGATCGATAGGCAGAAGCTTGCCAAGGCTTTGAAGTTGACGCCCGATCAACGGATCACATTTGCTCAAACCGTCGGCTTTCCCGAGTTCACAAAATAACAACACGCGGGGTGACCTCGATTCCGGCGGCAGCAAAAGGTTGCCCCCATGACGAGGATGCCTTTCCGCGTCAGGTATCCGGACCGGGAGCTCTATGCCTTTGATACCCTCAGATGCGCTGAGAGCGAAACCCGCTCCCGAACGAAATCGAAACATGGACACGTCACACAATATGAGGTAACATATAAAGTTGTACAAATTGCCTC
>JARRRG010000745.1:0-2786 GCA_037380965.1 Deltaproteobacteria bacterium | reverse complement strand
CAGCCGCGATCCGTTCATCACTGACACTCTGTCCCAATATGTTGAATTCTTTCCGGTTTGTCCAGAGGTCGAGTGCGGGCTCCCGGTTCCCAGGGAAGCGATGCGCCTCGTGGGAGATCCGGAGTGCCCCCGACTGATCACCACTAACACCAAACAAGATCACACAGAGAGGATGCTGAAATGGTGCTCACGGAGAGTACGAGAACTGGAGGAGCTTAATCTTTACGGCTTCATCTTCAAGAAGGGATCGCCCAGCAGCGGAATGGAACGAGTGAAGGTGTACTCGGACCAAGGGATGCCTTCAAATCGGGGAATCGGCATGTTCGCCCGTGCCTTCATGGAGCGCTTCCCCCTGCTTCCCGTCGAAGAGGACGGTAGGCTTCATGATCCCAAATTGCGGGAGAATTTCATCGAGGCAATTTTCGTTTTGAAGCGGTGGCGGCAAGCTTTGGACCCAAGACCCACTCGCCGGGCCTTCGTGGAATTCCACACGCGGCATAAACTCCTCCTCATGTCTCATAGTCCCCAGCACATGAGGCAAATGGGGAAAATCATTGCTGGGATCAAAAGCCATTCTTTGGATGACTTCCGGCTGCGGTATCAGCGCCTGCTCATGGATGCGCTCAGATTGAAGACTACTCGGAGGAAAAACAGTGATGTCCTTTTCCACGTGATGGGGTTTTTCAAAAAACAGATTGCCGCTGACGAGAAGCGGGAGCTGGTGGAGACTATCGACAACTATCGAAAGGGTCATGTTCCGCTCATTGTACCGGTCACGTTGCTGGCACACTATGTTCGAAAATACGACCAGACTTATTTGAAAGGCCAAGTATTTTTGAACCCCCATCCAATGGAACTCCAACTGAGGAATCACGTCTAACGGTAATCTCCAGGACTTCGAGGAAGGACGATTACCATAGTGACTCCTCGTGGATTGCCCACTAGTCTCAAAGAGCTTCTCTCTGTGACCTCTTTATCCAATTCGGAGGTGTCCCTGAAATGAGAACACTGATCGTCGGAGGTAGCGGATTTGTTGGATCGCATCTCACTCCGTTCCTTGTGGAGAATGGCTTTGACGTAACCGTCATGGCGAGACGCCCGGATCGAGGACCAAAATTCCCGTCCGAGGTGAAAATGCTGGCCTCTGATGCAACTAAGCCTGGGGAGTGGCAGGCACAGGTGCCGACGTTTGATCTCCTCATCAACCTTGCCGGGGTTTCCGTTTTCAAGAGATGGGATGACGCGTACAAGAAGCTTCTCAGAGACACGAGAATCCTCACTACGCGCTACTTGGTGGAAGCGATTCCCTCGGATACTGAAAGGAAAATCACCCTGATCAATACCTCCGGGGCAGGGATTTATGGAGCTACAGGGGATGAAGAGCTCTTCGAGAGCGCGCCTCCGGGTTCGGACTTCCTTTCTCATCTCGCTCGAGACTGGGAAGCGGAAGCCTACAAGGCCGAAGAGAAGGGGGTCAGAGTGCTTACTACCCGTTTCGGGATAATCCTGGGAAAGGGTGGCGGTGCTCTCGCTCAGATGGTCCTACCCTTCAAGTTCTTTGCCGGAGGTCCTATTGGGAGCGGGCGGCAATGGGTTCCCTGGATGCACGTCAAGGATCTCTGTCGAGCCGAACTTTTTCTTATAGAACATGAGAATATTCGAGGCCCAGTGAACTTCTCCGCCCCTTTCCTTGTGTTGGGTGAATTTGGATCAGTCATCCTTGAAGGCCAGAGAGCCATTCCAAAGGTTCTCCTGGAAAATGGTTTCCGTTTTGAATTTCCTACCATTGACGAGGCATTGAAGGATCTCCTGTAGACTGATTCTCATAGGACCCCGGGCCCCCGGGAGAATTCGAAACAGCCATGGAAGAGCTCCATATTGCGAGGAACTTATTTGATTTAGGGATCGTAATCGTAGTGTGGTTGGCTCAAGTGATCATGTACCCGAGCTTAGCGCACATCGAACGGGATGCCTTTGTGTCGTGGCATAGGAAATACTCGAGTCGGATTGCTTTCTTCGTGATTCCATTGCTGTGCGGACAGGCAATCATTGTGGGGATTCTGGTCTACGACGATGCTTCCCTGACTAACGTTCTTTCAGCGGCGCTGATTGCCGCGTGTTGGGCTTCAACATTTGTTCTTTCCGTACCATGCCATGCTCGCCTTCAACGAGCTGGCAAGGATCTGCAGGTGATAAGGAAGCTTGTTCGGACCAACCTCATAAGAACCATGTTATGGACTGCGGTTTTTTTGATCGGCATTTTGCAATTCTATCTTCAGTGAACCAAACCCGTATGGACGGTGCGGGCGGACGTAGCCGGACTGAGGCCCCCCTCAGGATCTCGGGAATCTTCTTATTACAGGAGGACGATTCAGCAATGAAGAGGAAAAGAGTCGAGCCCGGCCCTGGGCAAGAGTCGGTCTGGGATTACCCGAGGCCTCCTCGGATTGAAGACACTTCAAAGCAAATAAGAGTGATTTTCAACAACGTCTGTGTGGCGCAATCCATTTGTGCAAAACGAGTTCTGGAAACGAGTCATCCACCAGTCTATTATATTCCGCCGCAAGACGTCACCCATGAGTACTTGCGTCAAACCGAACGGACATCATTCTGCGAATGGAAAGGTCAGGCAACTTACTATACGGTAGCGGTCGATGAGCGCTTTGCGGAAAACGCCGCCTGGTGTTATCGTCATCCTTCACCTGATTTTGAAGCCGTAAAGAATCATGTTGCTTTCTATCCGAGCAAGATGGACGCTTGCTACGTCGGAGATGAAATGGTCTCTG
>JARRRG010000744.1:0-2938 GCA_037380965.1 Deltaproteobacteria bacterium | reverse complement strand
GCAAGAAGCGAATGAAACAGGTGGGCAATGTCATCATCCCCCAATCCGCGTTCCTCGCGGTGCTCAAGGCAGACGATGACCAATGAGCCGGAAGAGCCGAGCCCGCTACCGTGAGCCCCTTTGAAGCCGTCCGCGACTTCATCCATGCCGCGAGCGGGGAACAAGCTTCGCGGCCCAACAGCTCCATCGTCCCTCATTCCCGGCGAGGCTTTCCGAGATCACAGACAATCGGTATCGTATCCAGGAATCGCTGCATTTCTTCACGCGCGCCAGCTTCCCGAATGCTCCGCGGTTACTCATGGAACCCACAACAGAATGCGACGACTTGCAGGCGGGAAAAATCGCCGGCAGGTTGCAAAAGCGGATCCACGCGGTTCGGGAGAGAAATTAGAAAAGCCACCTGAACACTATGCTGAGAATCACGATAATAAGTCCCGACGCGATAAGATAAGGCGCGGCCGAAATCTCTTCGGTCATATGCTCTTCCGTATGACGCGCGGTGCAACCCGGGGAGCAGGAACAGGATTCCGGGCACTGAAATTCACCCATGGTTCTCGACCTCCTTTTTATTCTATAGTCATTATATAGGAAAAAGGAAGAGCAGGGAAGGAATCGCTTTCACTGCCTCAATGTGAACGGCCCATGCCCGAAAGCAAGGGGCTCCGCGGAAGCGGTCGACGGGATGGGGCTGGGCTCCTCTCCGGGGCAAGAGGTCGCTTCTCTCTCCGGCAGGAGTAATTCCGATCGATCCATCCTCCCCCTGGCGCCTGATCTCCAGGCGTCGGCGGAATTACCCCAGGGGTTATTTGACAAGGTCCGAGCCGGTAGGCCGAGGATTGATATCAGCTCGCTCTGGACGAGCCAAGGTCGGTGACCCGTATGCGGTAGCGATGCTTGCGGGACGGCTGTCCGGCCGGGTCGCTCCACGCAAGCTTGATATAGCTGTCCTCGAACCCCACCACCACATAGTCACCGTCAGGGAGTGTGCAGTTGGAAAATCGATCCTTTCCGAAAAGACTGTATTCGGCCTTCAGGCCGTCCAGGTGAATGACGTCTCCGACTTGCATGACTCCTCCTTTATTCAATGATCACTTCACAAAAACTTACTGACCGATGCGGCGTAGTCGAGAGGCCGACCAAGGTCCAAGGAGAATTTCCCGATTTCGGCGAACAGTCCTACGTTAGACTCCCCGTATCCCATGAATCGCACAAGACGTTTCTACGCGTGAGAGCGCGGTCCGGCGCGCAAAGATCATACGGGATACCCGTAACGCTCAAAGGTATCGTACCACCGGCGCCGCACTTTTTCTCGAGTCTCATCATCGAGGTGGTACGTGTTCTTCTGATAACCCTTTATCGATCCAATGTACGGAGCCACCCGTTTCCGAAAACGGTCAAATCCCGGAAGTCTCAGCTCGCCATAGAGGTCTTCCAGGCTGGCGAGGGGGTCTTTTTCCAGATCTTCGTACTTCATCTCGTGAAGGACCCCTGGTCCGAGGAGGTGCTTGTCCCGGTGAAAAAGCGAAAAGAGTTGGGAGTACCAGGATAAGATCAGCTCATCTGCCTCATGGGGATCGGGTATCTGGAGATGACCGTAGCTGAGGTAGTCTCGCCAGAGCTTGCGGGTCGACAAATAGACCATGTACGGGTCCCTGACGATGTGGATGAACTGAGCGCCGGGAAACAGCTCGAGAAGTGTGCTCACCCGGCCCAGATGCGGCGGCGACTTGAGGACAACCCGCCCTCCGTAGCAGAGGGTGACCTTTTTCAGGAAGTGGATAAGAGAATCTTTCCACTGTTGGAGCGCCTCTCTGGGAAGGCGCTTCGGATCGAGCTCCGCGCAACCGTTATCTCCGGTGACGGGGAAGAGAATTCTCACATAGGGAGAGACCGCGCAGTGGGCCGCGAGAGCGAATTCATCCTCGTGCGGAACCCCTGCTGAAAAGGGTACATTGTCCATCGGCCTTGACTTGGGGGCCAGATGGTTGAAGATCGTGCCTCCCAGTCCGCTAAAGATGAAGTGACCGGGAAAGAGGGCCTGATAAGCGGTGGGAAAGGAGAGATTCTCGTCAAAACTGAGCAGGTTGTGCAGGTGGGTCGTGCCACTCCGCCAGTGGCCGATGATGAAAAGAGGGGGATGCTCGATTTTCGCGGCTTCTATGGCACGTCCGTTCAACATCGTTTCGCAGAAGCCGTATGCGGAGTTCAGCGTTCCGACGACGACGAGGTAGCCGAGCCGAGGCAGACACCGCGTGTCCACGCGAAAACCGTTCCGGTTAAGAACTCGCAGCAACGTTCCCAGGGCCATGCCTTGCACGGGTTGAAGGAACGGGCCCTGTTTCACGTTTTCCTCACTCTCTTCAAGCTCACCTTCCGCATCGGTCTCTGCGGTTTTCCGTCAGAGCAGACGTTTTCTCAAACCTCGTCGATCCGCGTCCAGTTTCGTCGATCCGACGGTCCTTTGCAAGAGCGCCGCGACCGCTCGGCACATTTGGTGGATGAGCATCCTCCCGCGACCGCGGTATATTCAGAAAAGTGCCAAGTTCGCCGCGAATTCTCCGGTGCCGAGCGTGGGTGAGGTTTGGTCCGCGGCCGAGTACAGGTCCTCCGAGCTTTTGCGGGCGGGCCCATGTTGTCTCCCGGGTCTCGATCTCCATGAGAAAAAAACGCTGTTCACCTCAGTAACAGACATGCAAACTTCTCTCGGACGCGGCCCGCCATCAGGAACCCCGCGGAAAAGATCCGCGCGACCCCTTTCGGTCGATGCGATAGGAGTCCGTAATAACGGTCGTTCCGTAAGATCGCTTTTCGTGGTATATAGTAAGAGAGCCAAGCCTTAAAAAGAGATCCCCGAGGCCGGAATGAGATATCAGGCTTCGAGGCGGCGATGAACAAGCTTCCCCACCACATGACGGGGTCTTGAGGAGGGCAGGTATTG
>JARRRG010000743.1:0-3335 GCA_037380965.1 Deltaproteobacteria bacterium | reverse complement strand
TTCGGAATTCCACCCGGGCGTACGGGTCGGGGTCACGCAAACGGAACTCGATGAGGTCGTCCGGCATGACGAGAAAGACCTCTCTGATTGGCACCGGGCCCGATTCGATCGCGCCCCGATCCTTGAGCTCCCAGTACCCTTTGAACGCGAAATGCCGGTACGTCCAGATCCGCCGGCGAAACGACGCCTGATCGACGCGCTTGTGAAGCACTGCCCAGACGCCCGGACAGGTCGCCCGGAAACGCACGCCGTCCGAATACCCGAGCTGAACCGGTTTGTCCGTGCAGGTGATCTCGATTCCACACCTCGGGCTCGGATCGGAGAGGCCCCTGGGACCGGGCAGGCACTGTGGTTGCGGCGAGCACTTGATCAACGGCGGTCCCGCGAATGGATTATCGGCAATGCTTCCACCCAGGATAAGGAGGATGCCGGTCAGGAGAATTGCTTTCCGCATCATAGTACTACTCCATCCTTTCAATGAGTCTGCCTGAAAATAGCCGGCTTAACGCATGGGAGCCCTGGTGAACGGCACCATGTTTCGCATCCAACTGCCCATGCCCGTAAACCTATTCATTCCGTCGTTGACAGCTCCGTACAGCCGTCGCTGCATCCGTTCGAGATCCGCGACCGTGGGGAGCTTCATCCGGTGGAAATCCAATGACGATTTGATTCCGCCGTAATAGGTCCTGCCCTCGTTGGGATACCACGCGGCCTCAACAAAGTTCCATGTGGTCAACGGGGCCGACCGCGTTCCCCACAGCGCGTATTGCCTGTCCGTGAAATTCTTGATGCCGAAGTACACGACCGCGTCATCGCCGAGGATCTTCTGTTGAACGGCAAAGTCAGCGCATTTTGCAGCCTCGAGGTCTTCAGCGACGTTGAAGACATCATTGATGCGATATCGACTGCCCACATAGTGGTACTTGATATCCGCGGAGAATCCCCAATCCTCGTTCTTGTAGAGGAGCACGAGATTGGCCATCTCCCCGGGAACCTGGTACAGCCATTTGCCTTCCGTGGTTAGGGGCGCCAACATCGGGAAGAGGTTGGCGCGCAGGAACACTCTCTGTCGCGTCCAGTTGCCCCTGAGAGTCCACCGGGGGGTGATGCGGATGAGGCCCTCGAATTCCACCCCCGTGTGAGACACTCCCGGAACATTTACATTCCGCTGATTGCCCAGATCGTCCTGGCCGTAAAGGATCTCGTTATCCATATCCATTTCGTAGTACGTGAGACTCGCGTACACGTTGCGGGTGAACCAATGTCTAATCCCCACTTCATCGAGGGTTCCTTCGTCAGGGTCGAGAAGCCAAAAGGGAGGGTCGGGCGTTTGACCCCAAACGCCGTAATTCACCATGTCATCAAAGTTGGGGAAGCGATACATTCTCGAATGGCGGTAGTAGATGCTCGAGCCGAGGTCTCTGTCGGTAATCAGGCCCACGCTCCATTCGGTCGCGCTCTTCCTTTGCCCCAATCTCTGCGCGTTCGTGACGGCACGTGTCGGTGCGGCTCCGTTGGCATAGAGGTCCTTGATGATCAGGTAGTAGCTGAGTGATTCCCGGTATCCTGACTGCTCTCCTGAGTGGGCAAGCAATCCGGTCGCGGAGTCGAACGTACGAGATTCACGCCCAAATCGCCCGTCATACCAGTCGATGCCCACGGTGGCGACGTTGTTGAAGAATCCGAAGAGCGTGTCATTGCGGGTATAGAGGAGCGTCATACCCTGGTCTATCCAGCTATTGTCCGACAGTCCGAAATAGCTCAGT
Organism: Deltaproteobacteria bacterium; assembly: GCA_037380965.1. GTDB lineage: Bacteria > Desulfobacterota > Desulfomonilia > Desulfomonilales > Desulfomonilaceae > JARRRG01. The sequence continues at coordinate 1,569 of JARRRG010000743.1, read as the reverse complement.
CCATTGATACGCCGATAATCGCGGCGGTAACTCCCGATGAGCCGCAAATCGCCGAGCCAGTCCCCGGAATAGATCAAGCGACCGATGGTGATCGAGTCCCATGTCTCGGTGGGGCCATCCCATGCGGGAGTATAGTAATAGCCGTAGCTTTCGAAAATCTGGACATTTCGCGTATCTCTCCGTTCCCATTCAGGCCGTGAGATCCAGATCGCATTGCCTATGCGCTGGTCGGAGATAAGCGTTGAGATGTCAAAGGTGAGGCGCGGGGTGATCTTCCAATTGAAACTGCCGGAGAAATTGTAGAGCGCCCAGGGACCCGGTCGAGGCACGAACTCCTCGTCGATACCATTGCCTTCAAAGAGACGGAAGCCTTCGGAATAGTAACGTCCGAGAAAAATTCCGGCCGCGATGGATCCCTTGACGTAATTGTACCCGAGCCACTCCCGTTCGGTCCGCCATGAGCCGAGCTCGGCTCCGCCAAAGACCCCGGGATTCTGACGCGGTCGCTTGGGGATGACATTGACCGCGCCGCCGATGGCCTTGTTGCCGAACTGCACGGTTCCATCGCCACGCAGCACCTCGATCCGATCGATCATCTCGGGAAACACGAACATGAAATTCGCTTCGGTACGAGGCATGTTGAGGCTTCTCCCGTCATAAAGGAGCGAAACCCGGTTCGACTGCTCGTTCGAAAAGCCCCGGATGACCGGTGCGGAATCGAATGGTGTCGCGGAGAGGCCGGAAATCCACAGTCCCACCGTGCCCTGGAGCCTGTCGGGAACACCCCGATAACCGAGCGATTCCACTCCCCGGTTCTCGACGATGCTCACCGCGGAGTTCACCCGCGAGAGGTTCGTGGGAGTCCTCGTCGCGGAAACGATCTCTCCCGGGGTGAGGCTGTAGTCGGATCCGGCAAATCCCTGAGGTATGGGCTGCTCCCCGCCGAATCCGGTTGATGTCGCGCCCGTACGAGCCGCGGTCTCACGCTGGGCCACATCTGGAGCCTCGACCTCGACAGGGGCCAGAGCTTCCGCGGGCTGGGCGGTCTGCGAGCCGGTTTCCTGCCCCCACGCGGGAGTAAGGAGCAGGCAAAGGAATCCCACGACGATGAACATGAGCATGGGCCCTTGACGGTAACCAATAGACGGGAATCTTTTCACGTGTACCTCCCTTCAACCGTCGATTCCGCGCGGGTGGTCAGCAGACGAGGGACTACAACGACATTCGTTCCGTCTCCTTAGCGCGTGCATGGACGGCCGCGGGGGGAGGGGTTCATGTCCCCGAACAGGCGACCTCTTTCGAGCAAGCGAACGGGCAGGTTCACGAGGCCCGTGAGTAGGTCTCGTGGTTCAACGCATGGATCTTCGGCATGCTCAACCAGCCGGGGAGGGATGTATGGAGCGCATCCCGGCATGCATGGCGGCTGAGGCAAGGGAGCCACTGAAGGGCCCTGAGGCGCGCATTTCATGGGAAGGGGGCACGGCGGCGCGCACTTCTGAATTGGCGGGCCGCATGGACGCGGAGGTGGGCATGGATACGAGATTGGCTCGCGACACCCGCGAGGAGCTC
>JARRRG010000742.1:0-2509 GCA_037380965.1 Deltaproteobacteria bacterium | reverse complement strand
AAGGAGAGGCTTCGCAGGGCTTCCAGGACAAATTGAGGAGAGACATCACCATGAGACGTAGGTATTAAGCGCTCTGACATGCAGTGGAGTTGATACCGAATTGCTCCTTTGCGAAATGTATGCGTTCGGCCAGGCTTCCCAGTTCCGCGAAGTGAGACTCTACACATTTCAGCCGCCATAGGAGCCCGGATGTATTGGCTATTTGAATGTTGAGGCCCGGTCTGGCATTCAGCTCGAGGATCAACGGCCCCTTGTCTCTATCGAGTACGATGTCCACCCCGATGTATCCCAGGCCCACGGCCTCCTGGCATCTGCCGGCCAGCGAGAGGAGCTCGTCCCAGTGGGGAATGCGCACCCCTTCCACCGGTTGTCCGGTGTCAGGATGCTCGGTGACGATGTCGTTGCCCCAGACCCCGGAGAGCGTCGTTCCCGTTGCCATGTCAATTCCTGCTCCCACCGCGCCCTGATGAAGATTCGCCTTGCCGTCCGAGGACTTGGTAGGGAGACGAACCATGGACATGACGGGAATACCGAGAAAGACAATGATCCGGACATCCGGCACTCCCAGGTAGCTGATCCCTTCAAATATGGGATCGAATCGAACCCGATATTCAATGAGCGCATTGTCGGGCTGCCCGCCGAGTGAGTACATGCCACTCAACACATTGAAAAGATGATGATTGAGCTCGTCTCGAGTGAGGAGGAGTTTTCGATATTTTCCGTGCGCCTGTCCGGAGACCACCACAATCCCCTCACCGCCGCTCCCCCGCGCGGGCTTGATCACAAACTCGGGATATCGATCCAGTATGGCTCCGACTCCCCGCACCTGACCTTCGACCTGTACGACACCGTAGAGCTCCGGCACTGCAATCCGGTGCTCGATGGCGAGCATTTTTGTGCGCAGTTTGTCGTCGACGAGCGGGTACAGGCGTCTCGGATTGAATCTGAGTATGTAGTCTGCATTTCTCTTATTGATGCAGAGGATGCCTTTCTCTCTGAGCGCTCGAACTATTCCGAACATGTCATCCGCCCTGTTGGGCCAAAGCCCGAAAACGATACCAGTCTGTCAGACGGTACCCCGTATACCGCCCCAGGAGTATGGCGGCCCCGAGCAGTACGAACAGCAACTCCGGAAAAACAAAGATCATGTGGCCGACATAATCGATGTTCATCACGATGAAGGCAATCGTCGCGGTCAGGATACTCCCGAAGCCCGAGGTTATGGCCTCAGCAGGGCCCCGCTCTTCCCATACCACCGACATTCTCTCAATGGTCATGGTGAGGATGACCATGGGAAACAGGGCAATCGATATGCCGGTGTGGCTTCCAAGGTGTCGGCTGAGCACGCTGAGCATTGCCATGAGCCCCACAACCACAATGAGCACGGCCGCAAGACGAGGCACCGCCAAGAGCTTCAATCGCTCGAGATAGAACCGTATGGCCAATCCCAGGGCCACCAGCAAGGTAAAAAGAAAGATCCCCTTCACCAGCCCGGTTTCACGGAAGGAAAGGGCTATCAGAACCGGCATGAACGTGCCGAACGTCTTGATGCCAACCACGTTCCGGAGCAACACCAGTATGAGGGCGCCAACGGGGACCAGAAGCAATATCCGGTAGATCGCCTGGGTGTTGATGGGCAAGCTGAAGAGCGAAAACTTGAGCAGAAAAGGTTGGGAAATTTGCCCGCGCTGCACCGCGGCGGTGATAGCCTCTTCCACGCGGGAGCTCACCGTGAAAGTGACTTTCAGCCCGTTGCCGCCCTCCATTTTGACCAGATCCCTGGGGCCTCGCCACCAGGGGAGCCAGTCACCGGGCACCGGTGACCTGCCCCGGTACGGGTCAAATGATGTCCACTGCTTGTCATGATAGAATTCAAACCAGTAAATTAAAGGAATTGCGCGTTGGACATCGCGAGCGGATTCCATGACCGGGATTCCCCGTACCATCCTCGCGGGAACTCCAGCCTGATTGAGCAATCGGACGGCCAGGCTCACTCGCTTCTTGACGCTGGGCTGGGGGCCCAAGAGGCGTTTGACTTCTTCACCGGCCTTAGGCTCAGTGAGCATCTTTACCAGGTTGGCCACCATGCTCGGCGTGTCGGCCGACTTGGCCTTGCTCCTCCTGATCACCGATTTGGCCGCGGCAAGGGCCGGACCCTGGAAGAATTGACCGCCGTCCTCAGGCGCTTCCTGCTTCACCGCGGGGGCCTTTGTCCGCACTTTGCGAATAGAAGCCTGATAGTAGAGGCTCTGCTTTCCGGTGGCCTCGCGAATAGACCAGACGGCATTCCTGTTACCGTTGTGCGGAGCGGTTACGAGGCCGTACCCTCCGGATATAAAGCTCTCGTTGAGAATGGCAAACGAACGCGTGCTGCTGGGCAGGAACATCGATACTTTGACCGGCCCGCCCTTTGCGCGGAAATGGATTTTGGCCTCAACGGTCCACACAGGGGATTTCATCTTGGGCGTGAGAGGAAATCCCAGGACCAGGGCTTTGTACACGAATAACC
>JARRRG010000741.1:0-2639 GCA_037380965.1 Deltaproteobacteria bacterium | reverse complement strand
ATGTAGTTCGGCCCTTCCGGAGTGTTCAAATGAGACGTTCATGTGCATAAGTATGGAATCAGAAGCAAAAGTGATCTATTGTCAATAGACAACATGGGGGGGTCGGGAATCTCGAATCTCTCCGTTAGCCCCGAATGTAAGCTTGACCTGAACCGGAGTTCTTGTTATCGAGCTTTAGCGGAGGTCTTCACGTAAGCGAATAAGTATAACGGCAGAGGTGCGAAACGCGGCATGGTCATAATGAAAGGGCCGGCTGACCGACGTCTGACAATCCACGATCTCACCGGTGAAGCTACGATGAAGAGTGAGGTTACGGCAGCAGGCCATGCAAGAGGAGGAAATGGCTGATATTGTAATGACAAAGCAGGCCCTTGACCGGATCGATTCCATCCTCGCAAACATGATGGCCAAGTGCGGAGCTCACACAGTTCTTCTCATCGACAAATCGGGACAGATCATCAGTTTCCAGGGATCGATGGCCGAAGAGAAGGTGGCTTCTTTGGCTGCCCTGACCGCGGCCAACTATGGAGCTACCACGGCTATTGCCCGACTGTTCGGTGAGGAAGAATTTTCGCTGCTGTTCCACAAGGGGAAAAAGGAGAATCTCCATTTTGCCAACGTGGGAGATGAATATCTCATGATAACCGTCTTCGACTACGGTACTCATCTCGGGCTCGTTCGCCTGGAGGTTCGCAAAGGCCTGAAGGAGATGGAGGCCATGTTTGCCGAGCATTTGAGAGAGTGGTTCAACGGTTAGGCGACTGGCATCCAGCAGGGCGTCTCTGAGAACCGGCGTCCTGTCCCGTAGTATGAGGCGTAGAATCTTCACTTGCAGCCGCTGCGAGCGCGCGGCGGCTCGGTGTGAGAAAACCTGTAAAGGTTGGGCCGGTCAATTGAATGGGAAAATCCTCGATGTCGCATATCCGCTTGCTTGTGGCCGTGCGGTAGCCTCGGTGATGGTTTTTCCCAACCCCACCGAGCGGACGATTTAATGGCAATCATAAGCTTTCGGTCAGATGAAATTCATTGCAAGATCGTTTACTATGGGCCGGGACGAGGCGGTAAGACCTCGAATCTGTTGTGGATTCACAAGGCTCTTGGACAGCAGGTACGAGGGGAGCTTCTGTCGATCGACACCGGGGGAGATCGAACGCTCTTCTTTGACTTCCTCCCCATGGATCTCGGGTCCATCGGCAAATTCCGTATCAAGATCTCACTTTATACCGTGCCCGGGCAGGTACGGTACAACGACACCCGAAAACTGGTTCTCAAGGGAGTAGACGGGATTGTGTTTGTGGCAGACTCCCTTGCAGCGAGACGGCACAACAACACTGAAAGCCTGGAGAATCTCGAGGAGAATCTGATGGACCAGGGCAAAAGTATCAGAACCGTGCCTCTGGTATTCCAGTACAACAAGAGAGATCTCGACGGCAGCAAAGTGCCCTTGTTGGCGGTAGAAGAAAAAGATCTCAACAGCGAGCTTCACTTCCCCTCATTCCCTGCCAGCGCGGTCACAGGAACAGGAGTCAGGGAGACGTTCCGAAAGATTTGTGTGATGACTGTCGTGGACGTTACCCGTCGGCTTCTCAAAGAACAAGGAGATCGTGAGGCCGGTTAGCGGGCTTCATTCTACACCTCGGAGGGACCAGTGGCCGAAGAAAAGAAATTCGAGACCGCAGAGGAACTGGGCGAAGCGGTCGGGGAAAAGATTGACAAGCTCTTCGGCGGGTCGACGAGTGAGGCGCCCGATCAAGGGGCTGTCCGTCCGGATACGCAAACTGTCACTCAGCCCACGGACCTGACGGCTCAGACGCGGAGTGCGCCGGAGGAGGGGGGAGAACCTGCCCAACCGAGCTCTCTTCGGTCTAAAGAACAATTGCTGGACCGGCTCGAAGCTCTCGCCCTGAAGCTCGAATGGGAGGCGAGCATTGACACCATCAGAGAGATGGGTCGTCGATTCAAAGAAATGGAACGCTATCTTCCCCAGGACGGTCCCGCTCCCTCGCTCATTACGATGAATCGACGTGTGCTCCGGCGCTTCGGCAGACCCGACGTGTCGCCGCATCCGAAGTTGGTAAAGCTGCTTCAAGACAGTACCAGCGCCATGAGACAGCTCGGCGCCACCGGTGACCGGGAGCAGCTTGCCGACGGGTTGATCTCGAGTATTGTCAAAACATACAACGAGATAATGGGATTCCCGAAGCCTGCCGACGTACCCGCCGACGCTGAAAAAGGACCTGAGATGCAGGACGTCGGTGCCCTCATAAGCCACATGAGCGGAGCCGTCAATTCCTTGGCCGAGGTGGGTCAGCGGCTGGCGAAAATACGCGCTGACGTCACTCAGGGCGGAGAGATGTCCGAGGAGGAGATGGCCGGCAAACTGAAACGACTCGAGAGACTCTTCGCCGATCGGATCGGTCAGCTCTCGTCACTTCACCGGAAGCTCTCCCGACTTGCCCCCCTCGATACCACCACTCCATCGGCACCTCAGAAACGGCTCGACCAAGGAGAGCCGAGTCCCGACGGGTTACTCATGATCGAGTGGAACGGGCATCCGGTGGCGGAACCCTCGTCGCTCATCGTAGCCCTCTACCCGCTCACGAGGTCTCAAGCCCAACAGCTTAAAGGAAAGACGAGTG
>JARRRG010000740.1:1076-3444 GCA_037380965.1 Deltaproteobacteria bacterium | reverse complement strand
CATCCGGCCGATGCTTCCCCCTGGCCCACCCTCAGCCCGCGGAACACTCCCCCCTCTTCACCGAAAAGATGCTTTACCTCCAACCCCCCATGTGGCAGATAATTCGGAGCCACGTCAGCCGCACCAGATGGCATGTCCGGGAGGAGGGCGTGGGGCCCCGCGCATCAGGGGCGGTCAGATCGAACAGGTTGGAGGTTTTTTCCACAGTCCTTCCGAGAAACATGGGCAGGGTGAAGGCTGAACAGAGGCTTGTCTGCCTCGGCCACCGCACGTACGTTGCGCGGCAACATGGAGAAAAGCGGGCGAGAGTGAGCGACACCACGCGTGCGGCCTTCCGGCTCGGACTCGGGGCATTGGGGGATCCATTCCCGGGCATCCTCACCGGGATGAAATGATGCGTGCAATTGCGATCCTTAGACGAGCGACCGCCGCGCCAGTTGGTCGGCAAGCTGCGAGGTCGCGGGAACATGCTATACTCACGCGCGTCGAATTCTGCTGGAGCCGATCTTCCCGGTCCCATGAGACATATGTTCGTGTGGGCCATGCACAGACTCTCTCCCGGCAGGGCATTGATAAATCGAAATGGAACCACACGGTGAATCAAGGGGTCGAATGCAATAGGCCCAGATGACATGTGGCCACCTATTTACTCACCGAAGAAGGAGCATGTATGCCCCGATCAGAAAAAAGGTTGTCGGCCCTTAAAACGAAGAGCCGATTTTTGACAGGCACAGCGAGCGCGGTGTGCCTCTTCATCATCTGTTTCGTGATCTTGTTTGACGGTTCCCCGGTCAAGGGACAGAGGGCTGCCGTGAAGGGGCCCAGGGAATTACAGGAGGACTTCCGACACATCTCTCGGACCGTAAAACCGGCGGTAGTCAATGTCTCCGCGGTGCGCGTGATTCGTGCACGCGAGTTTGCGCCGGATACCGATCCTTTTTTCGAAAGTCACCCTTTTTTCAGGGAATTTTTCCGAGACGACGTGTTTCGGCAGTTCTTCCAGCGTGGCGGTAGAACTCGGCAGTTTCGCCAACAGGGCCTCGGTTCCGGGTTCCTCTTTGATCCCCGGGGATACATACTGACAAACAGGCATGTCATCAAGGGGGCCGACAAGATTGTAGTCACCTTGAGAGGTAAAAAGAAATACAGGGCGCGAGTGGTGGGCTCGGATCCCAAAACCGATGTGGCCATCATCAAAATACACGGGAGGCGCTTTCCCTATGCGCGCCTGGGAAATTCCAAAGCGCTTCAGGTGGGTGACTGGGTCCTCGCCATAGGCAATCCATTCGGGCTCATGAAGACCGTCACCGCGGGGATAGTCAGCGCCAAAGGGCGATCCCACATGGGCATCCTGCCGCACGAGGAATTCATCCAGACTGACGCGGCCATCAATCCCGGGAATTCCGGCGGCCCTCTTGTCAACATTGATGGATACGTAATTGGCATGAATACCGCGATACTGTCCCGAAGTGGCGGATACATGGGAATTGGTTTCGCTATACCGATCAATGTGGTGCCATGGGAAGAACCAAGGCCCGGGCCGGAGCGCCCAAAGGTTACGCGCGGCCGGCGCAACAGCTACGAGCCATTCCCAACGTGTCCGATGATAGACTGTAGCGCTTTAACCGCCAGATAGCCGGCGCGGCAGTGCGGTTCCTCAAATTGGCCGCCTTCATAGTGAAGTTTTGGCTCAGAATGCAACTTTGTCTTCCGTATTGAGTCACAAAGAGGTATGATTAGGGCGTATTCTTACCAGGAGGCTTTGATGAGTGATCGATGTGGCCCATTTTCCGCGATGGGAGTCCTGTGCGTTGTCGCGGTCGTGTGCCTCACCGCGACAAGCTGGGCCAAGGTCCCGGACGCCTTCAGGGGCATAAAACTGGGGATGCAGAAGGCTGAGGTGCTGAGAATATTGGAAAAGAACCCCGCGCATTTTTCGTACGACGACATGGGGGGGCAAATCGGCGAAATTGTCAGGGGTGACAAACTGTTCCGGTATGCTACGTACCGCTTTGATTCCCAGGGCAAGCTGATGGAGATCGGGCTTGAAATGCGAGAAATCATCGGCAGAGACCGGGTTCTGAAAATGTACAACAGTCAGCATGGACTCAAGGTGTCCCCCTCAAAACACCTGGTGGAACATGACTGCCTGATAGAAGTCCGGGGCAATGAGCTGATAATGAGAAAGATGTCGAGCATGGAAAGCCGTGCCGGTGGTCAAGCTCGCTGAGGCGTGAACTCATATTGTGCGCGGAGTCGAAACCAACATTTGATTGAGACAGCCCGCTTCCCGCGTCGTAATACCACTTCGCCATATAACAAGTAGACTTTCAGGGTCTACGATCGGGGATGTCCGAAGGGAGAGATG
>JARRRG010000740.1:0-1025 GCA_037380965.1 Deltaproteobacteria bacterium | reverse complement strand
CGAGGCGTAGCCACGGACCGTTCGTGACCATCGACCTCGATTACAATCATAATCGCTAAATGGTATAAAAGGTGACAACGGCCGTGGATGATCAGCGGACGCGACCTTCTGCAAGGTGCCGATCCGGAAGCTTTTCTTCCCCAATAACAAAGCTGCTCCTCCCATAATGCTGAGAAGACGGGCGCGGACAGTTCGCCTTCGATGAGAAGAAGCCGCCTCGTCGTTTCAAAATGAATTCCATTCTGTCACCCGCTCGTCAATCGACGGTCTCAGAAGCATTCTCAACAACGACTTCGATCGCAGCGATGAGGGACGCGACCAGGGGGCTGTCCCTGAGTATGCGCCTGACCTCACGGTGCTGGTACACGGTTCCCATGACAATGATATCAGTCACCACGTCCTCTTCCTCGTAATAGACTTCATGGCTCACTGCCACCTCCGCGCCCACATCGTTGTAGGTCCGCTTCAGCAGTCGAGCTTGCCGGCCTGGTATGTTGCGAGCCAAAATATTTATGTGAACGGCACGGGTGGCCATAAGCTCGCTGTTCGTCGAGCCGAGTGCATCTATGGCGCGAGTTGCCTTCCGAACGGTGCCTATCACGATCTTTTCAGCCTTCATCGACTCCTCTCCCGGCATCCTATGATAGGAAACAGTCTATTAATCATCTGCTCTTTGTGTCAAACTAGATCATCCGTTTACGCGGGGAGTGGGGCTCGCGAAGGGATTGAAAAGGGGACAAATTCGGGGTATGCGGAGGTATCGGGTCCCTCGGGGATTCTTGACTGAAAGAGTCAAAAAGGATACGGTGAAAATTCAGGACCCAACTCGTGGAAAACCCCCCAAGGGAGGCCTGGAATGGCTGAATTCCAAGTGAACAAGACCGTCGCCGAAATCAACAGGAAGATCAAAGAAGGCACCGCCGTTGTGGTCACTGCCGAAGAGATGATCGGGATCACCCGGGAGGCCGGACCGGTGGACGCGGCTCGCAATGTGGACGTGGTTACCACGGGAACCTTCGGCATAA
>JARRRG010000739.1:0-2559 GCA_037380965.1 Deltaproteobacteria bacterium | reverse complement strand
ATCCTCGCCAATAGTGTCCAGATCGAGCTCGGTCTCTTCCGGCGCAGCCGTCGGGGTTGCCAAGCGGTACGGCCCTGACGGATCGGCAAAGTATTCGTCGAAGCTCTTCTCCGGCTCGTCAAAGTAGAGGCCCAGCCTGTTTCGGGTCGCTCCCAAATCCCTGTTGCAGAGTGGACATGCGAGATTGTAGTCGAAACTTATGTAGCCGCATTTGTCACACTTCACGTGCCACCTCCGGCGATCCCATTGGAGTTCAAGCAGTTGGGATAATAGTAGCATGAAATACTTGATAAATCAATGCATGTTAGCTTCCCGGATGCGAAGGTACCCCCGGCTTGTCGGCCGACTCTCCATGCCCATTGCGGTCCTCATGCTCGTGACTGCCTGTGCGAGCGTTCCCCATACCGGCCGGCGTCAGCTCAACCTCATGTGGCGAAAGCCGCCGAAGCTATTGACCACCCGGGATTCGACTGGGATGTGCGGGTGATTCAGAACGACAAGCCCAACGCGTTCTGTCTCCCCGGCGGTAAGATCGTTATCTTTACGGGCATCGTGCCGTATGCCAAGAATGAGGCAGGCCTCGCCGCGGTTATCGCGCACGAGGTAGGACATGCAGTGGCACGGCACGGCGGAGAGCGGCTGAGCCAACGTCTTGCCCTCCAGGGAGCACTGGCAATTGGCGGAGAAGCGATAAAAGGAAAAGACGGCAAGCTCGACGCGCGAACCCGATTGATTCTTGGAGGTTCCTGCCGGATGCCCGCAAGTACTACAATGAGGCCCGGGTCAAGTATGGTCTCGGAAGCCTCCTGTGAATTGACGCGTCCCCGATGAGGAGCGGCCGTGAGACCCGGCTTTTGCTGCAAGCTGCCGGCCCGCTTCCGAAAGGACGGAAGAGCAATGCCTGAAAAGAGAGATGACGTTCGAGCATTCATTGCCATTGCCTTGCCCGAGGGTGTCAAGCTCTTCCTCAAGGAGCTGCTCGCTCAGCTCAGGAGCTATGGAGGCACTGTGAGATGGACACGGGTCGAAGGAATTCACCTTACCTTGAAGTTTCTCGGCAACGTCGGCAGAGATCGGCTCCCCGAGCTGGAACAGGAGGTAAACCTGGCTCTCCGCTCCCAGCCGGCCATGCTCCTGCACGTCTCTGGAATGGGCGCTTTCCCTGGTCTGAATAGGCCACGCGTACTATGGGTAGGCATAGACGATCCACACGGGCGCGTCGTGCCCATGGTGGCTAACCTTGAGAATGCCCTGGAACGCCTCGGATTCGCAAAAGAAAAAAGGCCGTACAACCCCCACCTGACCCTGGGCCGCGTGAAGTCCGGCCGATTAAGCCCCGATCTCCTTACCGCCATCCGGCAGATGATCGACCTGTCAGGGCCCTCGTTTGAGGCAGACCACGCGGTACTGTTTCAGAGCATCCTGAAACCTTCCGGCGCGGAGTACCGTGCCTTGTCTCGTTTCAATTTCTTGCAGAGTGCCGAGCCTGTTTCATGATCGGCCAAGCTCGGAATCGTGAAACAAGGTTCACCGCAACATGTGCGGGAGTGCGCTCTCCACGCGCTCACCGCTTTGCGTTTGATCAGGTGCTGCTTCCCCCACTCGAGCGGATCCGGGTAAGAATGCCTGCTCATTGACAGGGCCGAAGCTCCCCTGTAGGCTCGATGCGTCAGCAAAGTTCGCCGGAGCGGAGCCTCGCCCATGCATTCCCGGATCATTGCACTCTTTTTTCTTTGCCCGTTGCTCCTGTTCCTGGTCGGATTTGACGTGCCCATAGAAGGGGAGGGTACTCAGCCGGAACAAGCCTTGCCCCACCACGAAGAGGTTCCGGCCGGAGATCAAGGTACGGGAGAAAGAACCATCGACTCAGGCGCGCTTGAACAACCGCGGACGGGGAACGAGAGCGCGCTCGAACTCCTTCAACCACCCGTGGACCCATGTCTCCCGTCCCTCTATCGAGACTGGCAGGAACTCAGCATCGACGAAAGAGAGAGGCGGCCTGAGGAAAAATTCACCGCGGGCAGGATCATTATCGAACGACAGGCATTCCACCTGACTCTCGAAGGAATTCGAACCGATGGTTCGGTTGAAGAGATCTATGAGACCCATGTGGCACTGGGGAACATCGATACTCCCACTCCCACCGGTCGATTCCTTATCAACCACATCTATTGCTACCCCGACGTGGTTTTCTACGATGCGGAACGGGAGAAGATTCCAGCACTCTACAATGGCTTTTTTGCTCCACTGCTCGCCTGCAATGACCGGGGCGCGTGTGCGAGATTCCATGAGCTTGGCATACATGGATACGATCCAGCGGCCTATCAGCAACCCGTGAGCTTTGAGGAGGCGACCTATGGAGGAGTTTCAAGCGGTTGCATCCGAATACCGAATCCCTGCCGATTCAAGACCGAGCTCATCAGTCTCGTCGGCATCGGTCCGGTGAGGAAGAACGACCGGGGCTGTTATCATTGGCTCGACAAGCCAGTGGAAGTGTTTATCGTCGATGACGAGATTACCGTGGCATCGTTTGTCCGCGGTGGATTGCTGCAGATAGGA
>JARRRG010000738.1:0-3360 GCA_037380965.1 Deltaproteobacteria bacterium | reverse complement strand
CGCCTGAGATCTGCAATCCATGGGGATTGATCCACATGTGGCTCTCGCGGCATCACATTCTCCCGGCAACCGGTATGCCCGGAACCGCCAAGGTCCGAGACCGTGCCATGGAGTATCTCAGCAAGAAATCGATGGCGGAATCGCTTCGCTTCTCTCTCCAGGTCGATGTGCCGATTATCCGGGACGGCCCACTCAGTCTCGACGGCTCTCCGATTACCCGCGTGCAGACGCGGCACCTCCCTGGCCATTCACCGGGCAGCATCGGTCTTTTCGTCGGACGCGAAGGGGAAGAAAAGGTGCTCCTATGTGGCGATGTCCTTCTCTATCCGATCACGCCTCACCCGGACGATCTCCTCGTCTATCTTCAAACGCTGAATTATCTCGCGACCGTTGACGATGTGGCGCTTGTGCTCCCCGCGCACGGGAAGGCCGTCCGCGATCTCCAGTCCCGCGTACGCTTCCTCCAGCAGCATCATGAGCAGCGTCTCATGCACACGCTCGACGCGTGCCGGGAGCCGCGGTGCGCGTGGGATATTGCCACCATGCCCAAATACTTCGACACGTACGTGGCTCCGGACAAATTCAACTACCTCGCGGCCAAGGAGGCCCTGGTCCACATGGAATTGCTCTCCATGGTCGACGCGCTCCACCGGACTCAGGTTAACGATCACGTCCATTATTTTCAGAGTTCCGGGGAGCCCTTCGACAAGGTGTACGGCCGGATTTTGGGTCTCATTCAGGATAGTACGGTGAGTATCATGCGCTATTAATCCGCCTGGAACGCCCCCGCTTTGACCGGCGTCCGGCAGGTTCAAGCAGTGACCGGTGGATATGATCCAGGGGAGTACGCGGGGAGCGGGGGTCTCAGAGGGTTTATTCGTGCGATTCACTAAGCTCCCGCAAGCGTTGCGGTATGCCCCACTGCTTCAGGAGAGCCGCGACAGCCCGGGGCACGAGATGTTCCCAGGGCTCTCCTCGTGTTATACGGCCTCGAACATCGTGTCCCACAATACCCTTTTCATGGGTCGGCTTTTCCCATAGGACCTCGGTTGTGAGCCCGAGCGACTGAAACATCTCGAGCTTTCTCCTCCCCCACTCATCGTAGATGGTCAGGTAAAAAACCGCATCCATAGGGACGTAGTACCGGTACAGTTCCGGAAGATTGATGGGGAGCGGTGCCACCGAGAAGTCTCCATGGCTGACGCCGGCTTCCAGCAGCGCGGCTCGGGCCAGGGTGTATCGCTCGAAATAGGTCAGGGGGTTGGCCGCTGGACTGCTCCGCTCCGCGTCGGCTGAATCGTGTCTCGTCAGCAGGGGATCGGGGTTGGTGATGCCGACAATGAGGTGCCGGCACCGAGCCTTGCCCGCGAGAATATATGCGAGATGGTCATTGTGCAGCACCTGGAAACGACCATGTATGACGCCGGTTTCGGTCATCATGAGGCTCACTGATACGATCTGTGTGAAGAGAGGCGGTCAGGCCGTCTTCATAAGAGGCCGAGTCACACTTGCGTTTTCTCCAGCTCTTCAGCCGCGTCGAAAATAATTTTTTTGTATGCACGAGTCGGCCAGACGTCTCGTCTGTCGCCCCGGTTGGGGCTTCCCAGGTACAGCCATGCGAAGAGCACTTCATTATCTTCGCAGCGCATTACCGGGACCCGATCCTGCCCCCGGGAGAAGAACGTGGGGTGGCCTTCTCTCCGGTCAAAGGCCTTGAGGAGGGATTCCTCGAACTCGATGAGCAATCCCGGGACAGAAGACTTCTCCCTGGGCTCGAGATTAGCCACGCCTCCGCCGTAGAACGAGGAATAGTAGTTCCAGACATAGTCGTACCCGTCGATCACCGCGGGCCATCGATTGATAACCAATGAAGAATCATACCCGTTGCTTTCGAGCCACGACCTCAGAATTGAAGGGTTCATATTCGCGCCGTAAGCAAAGGTGAAATCAGTGCTCATTCGTCAGTACCTCGCGAGCAATTCATTTCCATGCAGATCGGACACGCGGGTGTTCAAGGTCACATCGCCCACTCCAGGGGGTCTCCGCGGGGAGGGGATCGTTTTCAAAGGATCAGTCTAACAGGTATCAGCCACCGTGCCCCTTATACATTGCTACTCGTCCCTTCGATCGAAGACCCGTTGGGTTTTCCGCTCGCTTCGGGGCAATGAGGAGTAACCGACCACCTCGACTTCCGGTGTCACCAGGATCTTCTGCCTGAGCGCGTCTCTGACCATTGCTGCGGTTTGCGTATCGGCAGAAGGGTTCGAGTCCTCTGCGCGCTCAACTCTGAGAAGCAGCGTGTCCCGTCCGTCTGTTCCCCGCTCCAGGACGATCTGGTACTCGCTGCCGATCCCGGCCAAGGCGCTCAGCGCGCTGTCGATCTGACCCGGATAGATGTTCACCGCCCTGAAGATAAACATATCGTCCGATCGGCCGAGGATACGGTCGTGTCTCGGAATGATCCTACCACAGGCACATGGTTCGGGCTTAAGTGCGGTGAGGTCACGGGTCCGGTAGCGGATCAGGGGGACCGCCTCTTTCCGGAGGGTGGTGACCACCATTTCTCCTATCTCGCCGGCCGGCACCGGCTGCAGGGTATCCGGATCAAGGACCTCGAGGATATAGTAGTCGGCCCAGTAGTGCATTCCGTCGTGCGCAGAACACTCCAGGCCGGTCCCCGGACCGTACAGCTCGGTCATGCCGGGGATGTCGTACATGTCGGTAAGCCCAAGCCCTTCCTTGATCCTGGCCCTCATGGCATCCGAAGAACGCTCCGAGCCGTAGATCATCTTCTTGAGCGCGAGCTTGTCGGTCAATCCCCGCCGCTGTGCCTCTTCCGCAAGGAGCAGACCCATGGACGCGGTGCAGCACATGACCGTGCTCTGAAAATCGATGAGAAATTCCATTTGCATCTCGAGGTTCCCCGGCCCCGCGGGGACGACGAGCGCGCCGAAGCGCTCACATCCGAGCTGAAATCCCACGCCCGCGGTCCAGACACCGTAGCCTACGCAAATCTGGACTCGATCCGCCGCGGTGAGATCGGCCATCTCGTAGCAACGAGCAAAGAAGTTCGCCCAATCGTCGATATCCTTTTTCGTGTAGCAGAGGACTTTCCGCTTCCCCGTGGTCCCCGAGGACGCGTGAATGCGCACGATTTCTTCCATGGGCACGCTCACGAGCGGAAAGGGATAGCCTTGCGCGAGGTCCTGTGAGGTGGTGAAGGGCAGCTTGGTAAGATCGTCGAGGCTCTTTATGTCACCCGGCTTCACCCCCGCGTCGTCCAGCTTGGCGCGGTAAGCCTCACTGCCGTTGTACGCGTGGCTCACCGTCCATTGGAGTCCCTTGAGCTGAATGTCGGCC
>JARRRG010000737.1:0-3610 GCA_037380965.1 Deltaproteobacteria bacterium | reverse complement strand
TGCTGTAGTAGATGATGAGAATTTTCATAGCGTACTCCTCCATTGTCTCGATCTTGGTAGATCAGATGGTGATCGGAACCGCGGTCACGCGGCCCGACCGAATCCCGCGGGAACAAGCTGAGGCAGGGTCTTCTCCAGCCATTCCCGTTTTGGTTCGAGCCACTTCGGCAGCATCAAATGCTCTCCCAATTGTTCCGGCTGCTCATCCACTCCGAATCCCGGCGGATCAGTCGCTATCTCAAAGAGCACTCCGCCCGGTTCCCGAAAATAGATCGAGCGGAAGTACGTGCGATCGATAACCGGCGTGCTATCGAGACCGTTCGCGAGGATGCGTTGCCGCCACGCTCTCTGCGCTTCGTCAGTCAACGTGCGCCAGGCTACGTGGTGAACCGTCCCAACCGCGACACGGCCCGCGGGTTTCCCCGGCGCGCGAAGAACATCGACACGAGTCCCCGGCCCGCGTACTCCCGTTTCAAACCTGATTCGATTCTCTTCCTCTGCGACGAGGCGAAAAGAAAGGGTCTCGGTCAATAGTTCCGAGGTAGCTTCCCACCTGGATTCCGTGAGCGTCACACTATGGAGTCCGCAGATCGCGTGCTCCGGTGGCAGAGGACCATGCACCCGCGCGGCATAACCGGCACCGCGACAATCTCCCACAAGTTCAAGGTGCAGGCCGTCGGGATCTGAGAAGCTCAGTACTTCCTCGTCGAACCGTTTCGTAATCCGATCAATGTGTACGCCGCGGGCGCGGAGGTGGTCGATCCAGAACCGTACTGATGCCTCAGGAACGGAGAAAGCTATTGTTGTGGCCTGTCCCGACCCTCGGTGACCCTGGCGCTCGCCGGGCCACGGGAAAAAGGTGAGCAAGCTGCCGGGCCGACCAAGGTCGTCTCCGTAATAGAGGTGATAGGTTCCCGGATCATCGAAGTTTACCGTCCGTTTTACCAGTCATCGCATCCTCCGTTCCGTCCAAAAGAGCGGGCCGATCAATCTCGTTTCTTCGACCCCAGTTTTCGGCACAGACGACCGAGCTCCTCCTGCTCCGAACTTGTCAAGGCACCCATCTCATGAACGATTGTCTCCACGTGACCGGGGAACATCTCCTTGAACAGGCGAGATCCCTTGTCCGTGAGGTGGACCGCTACAAATCGGCGATCCTCTGTTTTGCGTATGCGTTTCACCAGGGAGCGCTTCTCCAGGTTATCAACCACCATCGTGACGTTGCCGCTCGTCACAAGGATCTTTTCGGCCAAATCGCGCTGCGAAAGGGGACCGAGGTGATAGAGCGCGTCAAGGACCGCCAATTGCCCTGTCGTCAGGTTCCAGGCTTTCAGATGCCGGTGAATGCGCGAGGTCGCGGCCTTGGCTGCCTTCATGAGCTTGACGTACGCGTCGAGGGCTCTGATTTCTTTTTCCGTACCTTGGTAATGGGTGGCCATAGTCGTGTCACCGTTAACTAATTTAATGTTAAATTAGTGTCGCGCGGCTGCATGTCAAGAGGCACGGCAGAAGGTTCCCACGCACTCCTCGGGGTAGGCAGGACAGGCCTGTGTCGGCAGCCGGCATCCCCCCGGACAAGCATGGCACAACACATTCGAATGCCTGCCCGGTGATGCACCAAGGGTACACCGCGCAGACTCTTGCAGCGCAACGGTCTCCAATCGAGTATCGGGGATGCTTGGTTAGGGGGAGGTACGAGCTGAGACGAGGAGCAGGATCAATGCTTGTCGGGGCTCTTCGTGCGCAGAAAGTCGATGAAGGCGGAAACCACGGGGGAGGGCTGGCGATTCTTCCTCTGAATCAAGTACAGCGGTCGGGTCAGGCGCATGTCGTTTATTTCAACAGGGGCGAGCAGGCCGTGCTCGAAGTCCTCCGTGACGGCCCGATAGGAGAGGATGGAAAGCCCTATTCCGGCCTTGATTCCTTGACGAACCGCTTCGGTACTCCCCATTTCAGCCACCACCTCGAGTCTTGAGGCGTCAAAGCCGTGGTCGTGAAGAATCCTGGTCATGACCGAGCGGGTGCCGGAGCCCACTTCACGGAGAATAAACGGTTCCCCTTCCAGTTGGTCCACATCGATCTTCCGTTTCTTTGCCCAGGGATGATCGGGAAAAACCGCCAGAACCAGCTCATCCGAGAAAAGCTTCTCGAGCACCAATCTTCTGTCATTCGGCCGGGAGCCGACAACTCCGACCGATGCGCTGCCCTCCAGAACGTCATTCGAGACCTCAGCAGTGTCGGAGATTCTCAGCGTTATCTGCACGGAGGCGTGCGCGGCCTTGAATGACGCTATGAATTTCGGCAGAAAATAGGCGCCGGGGATGGTGCTTGCGCCAAGGATCAGATGACCGGCGAGCTTGCCCTTGAACTGGTCCAGGGCTTCAATTGCCTCGTCGCGCATCTGAACGATGTTTCGGGCGTACTGATAGAAGACTCGGCCCGCAGGCGTCGGGAGAACTTCGCGGCCGAGGCGGTCTATCATCTTTTCTCCAAGGATTTCCTCCAGGGTGCGAATATGTTCGCTTGCAGTGGGCTGGGACAAGCGTAATGCCTCGGCGGCTTTCGTGAAGCTTTTCAGCTCAACCACCTTGCAGAAGACTTCAAGGCGTCGCATGTCCATGAGCTTTTTTTCCATGGAGGTATAGTAGCACGCGTCTCAGCAGGGACCAATAGCCATCTGAAAAGATTTGAGATGTGGAGAGAGATGAGATGTGGAGAGAGATGCGATGCCTGGGCCCGCGCGGTCCGAGGTTCAGAAGCCCCAACCATGAGATCGGTTACGTTGAAGCAAGGGTCTCCCCGCGCTCCGGGGCAACCGCGAACTCTCCGACGTGACCAGCGTCGCGCCGCAGGAGCCTGCGAGCTCTGCGATGCGTCTCATCGTCGGTCACTCCCCCCGATTCTTTCGGGCACGCTGCGAAAAATAGACAGCAGCATAGAGCATCGATCCGATCGCATACGCGAGATAATTGTAGGGCAACCCGAGCCACGATGCGAACAGCGCCGGTCTCATCATGACGAGAGTGACCGCGAGGAGAATCGGCAACTCGTACCATCGATTAGACGTTATCATCCACCCCTGGGTCGCGGAGACAAACGCGGCCGCGCCCACCCCTGCTGTAACGATAATCAGCACTGCCTGCGGGATGCTTGACACCCCAATCAATAGGAGCTCGTGGTTGAAGATAAACATGAACGGGAGGATGGCTGTCCTGATATCATAGGAGAATCCCTGCAGGCCGGTGGGAATGGGCTGAGATTGAGCAATCGCGGCAGCCGTGTATGATGCCAGCCCCACAGGCGGAGTATCATCGGCCAGAATTCCGAAATAGAAGCAGAACAGGTGCGCGGCAATGAGCGGTACCACAAAGCCCTGATCCCCGCCGATAGCCACCATGGCCGGCGCGGTAAGGGACGCCATGACAATGTAGGTGGCCGTGGTAGGCAGTCCCATGCCGACGATAAGGCAGGCACAGGCCGTAATCAGCAACATCGCGTAGAGGTTGCCCGCGCTCAGCGTATCGATGATTTCGGTGATCAGTCCACCCAGCCCGAGGGTAACGACGCCAACAATGATGCCCGCGCACGCGGTCGCCACCGCGACAGAGAC
>JARRRG010000736.1:0-4431 GCA_037380965.1 Deltaproteobacteria bacterium | reverse complement strand
CGCGCGCGTAGTGGATCAGCCACGAACCTTTTTTCGGCCAGCCTCGCCAGGTCAGCACCGCGGGTGCCCGGCCCCGCGGTCGATCGGCGCCGCCCTGTTTCACGGTTACCGGCAGCGGTTGAAAACCCCCGGTCACGGTCTGAATAGCCCCGTTGGGCGTGTCTTTGACGATCGCCACATTGCCAGATGTTGACCGATCAGGCCGGTCGGGAAGGAAGACCGTGATGCCGGTTCTTCGTCGCGCGGCCCTCTTTGTTACGGCCTCCATGGTTCCTCCCTCTCTTACTGCGGCCACCATGATAACGGAGGAGAGCGCGGCAACGAGTTCGTCCCTCTCCACAAACCTCGTCCTACTCGGGGGCATACGTCCCGGCGGATACGGAGACAAAAAGAGTGTCCGCTCGAGATCGAACAGATCCCCGTACAGGCGCATGAATTCCTCGAGTCGACGGCTGGATTTCGTAAAGGGGAGAACGTCCCCACATGCAATGATGAGGGGCAAACCGTTGGCATAAGCCAGCCGACTCACGACAGAGTACGGAACGGTTCCATAGCTGGAAATCACTGCCGGACGTTTCTCGGCTGCGACTCGAAACAGGGTTTTGGTTGCCGCGAGCCACGTGTCCCTGGGAGTCACTCGGCGGGAGGTTCGGGAATTCAAGATCGAAACAGTGGGGCGGTCCAAGATGGATCGGCGACCCCAGGCAAAAACAATGGGGGGCAAGTTGTGGCGGTGGGCCTTGGGATTCACCATACGGTCCTGGTTCATCAGGAAGACGCCTCGAGCGATCCACTCTTCGGCGATGACGCGGGCCTGTTCGATGCGCGGGCGCGGGAATCGGCGTTGGGCAGGGCTCAATCCTGCATTTCGGCACGCGGCGGCCACTCCTGCAACAACGGAGGATGGGGAGCGCGTATCGAACCCCGGGACCAGAGAGATAATGAGAGACCGCAATCGATGGTCAAGATTCGTTCGGGTCCTCAAGAGTTCCGCGGTACACAGAGCCGCTGCAAGATGATCTGCTTTCATCACGCCCTGCCGTCACCGGAGAGATCGAGGGTTACCCGGAAATGATGACGTGCTTGAACAGGTCCGGTGAAGAAAATCCTCCCTCGATGCAGGCATTCATATTCCAATCCCTCAGCGAAATGCGTTCCAGTTATCCGCCACCAGTTTTCTCGGATGGAGTCGCGGAATCGATAGGAAGTGGAAGGGTCACCTTCCTCACGGTAACGGGGAACGGTTTTGTCAACGACCTCGAGCAAGCCGCGTGGGAGAGGTTCGTCTTGTCTCAGGCCGGCCCGAGATCGGTTTGGATTACGCGGGCTCGTCTCCGGAGTCATCCAACTCCCGGTCCCAGTACGCATTGGCCGTTTCGATCAGCTCCCCGGGTGTACAGATGTCCGTGGCTGCTGCCTGAAAGGTCTTCTCGGATACGGCACCATCGCGCACCAGTTCTCGCCCGGCCTTTCTCACCGCGTCCAGCACATGCCGCACCCGTTCCGGATATTTTCGGGTCATAAGGACCGAGAAGACCGCAGGACGCAGGAGAGACCATTGTGCAGGCCGGGAAAACCGCACACGGAAAGCAAGAAGAGCTGCTTCGGAAACTTCCAACGAAGGGGATGGCTGATCCCGTTGTCATCCTCGATATATGGGGATCGAGGAATGTCACCAGTCTGTCAACAAAGGTTTTCGCCAGAGAGGTCATTCCATCAATATAGATCGGTGTAGCCAACACCATCATGTCCGCGGCCCGTATCCTCTCGTTGAGGCCCAGCATGTCGTCCAAGTGAATGCACTCGCCGGGGGTTTGGGCATAGCAGGTGAAACAGCCTATGCACGGCTCGATGGTCTTCCTTGCGAGAAGGGCTACGTCCACATGTGCTCCTTCGTGGCGGAGTCCTACCAGCAGAGGGTTCAAGATCATCTGGGTATTGCCGGCCTCCATACGCGGGGCCGCGTTGATAACGATGACTTTCATCTGCGAACCTCTCTCGGGAAAAAACAGCGGAACAAGTGCCAACAGGATTCGTCGCACCATCTCCAGGTCGTCTGACATCAAAACTGCAGGGTGAATCCTCCTCCGCCGGCAAAAAGTTTCCGTAAATTCTCCAGCTTTGGGAAATTCGTGACGTGGATCACGTTCTGTTCGACACGTACTATTTCCAGGGCTTCAAGTTTGTTGAGATACTTCTCGATCTGGGACCTGTCTTCCAATCTGAATAAAGACGACAGCTCTTCGAGGTCAATAGGACGATGGTTTTCGTGAGAATCTCGACGATACAAAAAGGTGATGCCGTAGATGAGGCGGTACAGGATATCGTCTATGACCGCACCCCCGAGGAGCGATACCATGTCCCTGAGCTTTGACGCGAGCTTGGTGAGGACGCGTCGCGGAAGGCCCTCGGGAACAAGGTGCAGGAACGTCTCCTTGTCAATTCTGATGAGCGTGCAATCTTCGATCGCGCGAGCGCAGCAATTGCGCCACTCCTCGCCAACCAGGACCGTCTCTCCGAAGAAGTCCCCCTTCCCGAGCACACTTATGGTTTGTTTCACCGGTCCGTCATCAAGGGATCCCCCTTCCCGAGCACCCCTATGGTTTGTTTCACCGGTCCGTCATCAAGGGACAGCTTCACCTTTCCCTTCTTGATCACGTAAACGGCCGATGCCGGATCCCCGTGCCGGAAAATCCGACGCCCTGCTGTTACGCTGATACTCCGTCCAAAGAATCGTGACGATTCTTTGTCGGTCTGTTCATGGGAATGCCCGGCATCTGCCTCACTGTCCGGCAAATCCCCCGGAGGCACGTGTTTGCTGGTGGTCTCCTTGGCGGGAGGAGTTTCCTTATCCTCCGGGAGGTCCTGGCTCATCAATCGGCGGAGGCGAGCCGTATCAATGTCCATTTCATGGCGAAAGATCTCCTTCATGTATGCGGCGAACAATGACCGATCCAACTCAAGCGATCCTTTTTTCATGACGGACTGAACGTCCGCCACCATTTCTTCGATCCAGGCGTACCGTTCGTCAGGATTCAGAGCCATTGCCTTGACAAGCACCGGTCTGAGATCGGAACGTATTTTCGGATGATTTTGGATCTTCTCTTTTACATCCATCTGGAGAATTCGTTTTATCGTCTCCTCCACGGTGGCTTGATGCTCGACGAATCGCTCACCGGTGATGAGCTCGTAGAGGAAGACCCCGATTCCATAGATATCCACCCGTCGGTCCACAGCATCTCCTCTGAGCTGCTCCGGAGAAAAGTAAAGGAGCTTGCCCGCGACAGGAAGGCCGGCCCAGGTAGACCGGTCGAGCAAGATGCGGGCGATGCCGAAATCGATGACCTTGACCTCAGCCTCATAGGAGATCATGACATTGAAGGAGTTCACGTCCTGATGAATCATCATCAGGTTCTCACCGTTGATGTCTTTTTTTCGATGGAAGTACGCGAGCGCGTCGGCCAGCTCGTAGAACAGGTGTAACGAGAGCTCCAGTGACGGAGGACGGGCCGTTTTTTTGGCCCTGCTGAGCAGATTGGCCACGTTTCGGCCTTCGATGTATTCCAAGACGATATAGTATTCCTGGTCGATGCGCCCCATGTCAAAGATTTGCACGATATTGGAGTGATTAAGCTGGGCAAGGGTTCTTGCTTCGTTTACGAACCTCTGGACATAGCGTGGATTGGAAGAATACTCGGGAAGAAGCTTCTTGATGACCACAGGCTTCTTGAAGCCCGCGATTCCGGTGGTCCTGGCGAGATAAATGTCGGACATCCCCCCTTTGGATATTCTGTCGACAAGATAGTATCGCCCGAAGAAGGTCGATTTGAAATCCAGCTTCCAAAGACCTGAGGACGATCCTGTACTGTCTTGAGAATCGATCATTCGCTTCCAGGCGCGACCGCGCTTGAGGGAAGGGCCGCTCGGTTCAAAATGGAATAGACAGTTTTACCGATCCTGATTCTCCTTTGGCGGGACAGGTCGGCTCCGGCCGGCACGCGGCGATATCCTAACGCCCTGTCGGCAAGGATAAAGAACTCTTTGTCGCCCAGGGAGAAGTGGATCAGCCAACTTGGCAGAGACTTCGCGTCCTGTGCCTCTCTTTTTGGCTCTGCAAGCGGTACACGCGGGATAGTACGCTTTGCCAGAACGACACTCGTCTTTCCTTCAAGCTGTTGGGCTTGAGACCTCGTGAGCGGGTGGAGGGCCACGATGAGCGACGAGGGCACCGCCACCGGAAGCCCGTTCCACTCGATCATGAGAAACCCGTCGGGACTCGGCTGTTCTTGGTCGAGCGGTTTCTGAGGTGCCGATCGAGTGGTGGTATCGAGAGGGGCAAGTCGTGAGAGCTTCCGGTGAAGTGACGAGAGCTGACCGATCCGATCGGCGAAGAGTCTCTCGAGTCGTTTCAGTTTGCCGGCCATCTCCTCC
>JARRRG010000735.1:0-4538 GCA_037380965.1 Deltaproteobacteria bacterium | reverse complement strand
GGCAACATTGATGAATCTGCCCAATTGTAATGTGCTCATCGACATGGAACCGTGACCCGCCCACATGATGAGGGTCAGTACGGCTGCAACAATGCCGAGAAAACAGACCGTGAACACCTTGGAGGTGTACAGACGCCGAGCGAGGGTGGTGGGATCGTATTGAGATATAATGAACCTGCGGGCCGCTGCGACGAACTCCCCCGGCTCCGCTTGCCGGGGACAGGTGGCCGAGCAATCTCCGCAGTAGTAGCAGAGCCACATCTCTTTGCTCGCTGCCAAACGCTCCTTCAGTCCCAGTTGAGCATAGCGGATGAATTTTCGCGGAAACGTGGCGCCCTGTTCCGTGAGCGAGCATACTGCGGTGCAGTTGCCGCAATTAAAGCAGGCTTTCACATCGGATCCGCCATACCGAGCCAATTCTTTCATGAAAGTGGGGTCCACCGTGTGAGCCATCTGTCACTCCTTGAGCAGGACATATTGAAAGTAGTCGCCGCTTGGGTCACCTTCTCCCACCTTGCCGTATTTTTTCATCGAGGTCAGGTGCCACAACACGTGATCGGACGGGATGCCGGTTGCCTGAGCTATCTCCGGAACCGTCTTCGGACCATCGGCGAGAGCCTCCGAGATTTTCTTCCGGAAGGCTCGGGTCTTTTTCACTCTCTCCCGGACCGAATCAATCGTGTTCTTCCGGGATTCTCTCAATGCTTTGAGGGCTCCTTTTCTAGCGTCCTCAGTCATAGTTTCATCTCCCGACGCATTTACTGGCCCGCAATGGCGTCCACCATGGCGTCAAACTGGTCGAGGGTCCAGCCGCTTACGTTGATGGCCCTGTGCGGACACACGGCAGCGCATGCTCCGCATCCCATACAGAGAGCCGGGTTCACCAGGGCCTTCTGCTCGGTCTTGCCATCGACCTCAATATCGGTGAGTGTCAACGCGCCTTCATAGCTGCACTCCGGCAGACAGAGTCCGCAGCCGTCACACTTTGCCGGATCCACCCGGGCCACGAAGGGCTCGAGCTCGACATATCCTTTACCCAGCGCTATCGCCGCCTTGGAAGCCGCCACAGCGGCAGAAGCACAGCTTTCGGTGATATCGCGAGGCCCCTGGGAGGTGCCTGCCAGCAACAAGCCGTTCACCGCCATCTCAACCGGCCGGAGTTTCGGATGCACTTCCTGAAGAAATCGGTCGGTTCCCACGGGGAGCTTGAAAATGTCAACCAGGTCCGGGATCTCGTTCGGCATCATGCCGACCGACAGAACAACGAGGTCCACCGGCATCTCCAGGTCTTCTCCAAAGGTAAGCGTGTCCTTGACTCTCACCTTGAGGGGTCGGCGAGAGCTCGGTGCGGCCTTCTCGACCACTGGAGGAGCATCGGGGGTGAACCTGAAGAAGAGCACTCCATTCTTGGAAGCTTTCTCGTAGTACTCTTCATGCCCGCGCCCATAGGCCCGAATATCCTGATAAAATTCATAAACGGTCACGTCCGGGAAGCGGTCCTTGATCTCGTTGGCTGCTTGCAGGGTCGCGGTGCAGCAGACTCGGGAACAGTAGTTGTTCACTCCCCTCCGGTGGGACCGTACGGAGAGAGTGTCTTGATGAGATCGGGCAACGTTATCACGCGAGGTGATTCGCCGTAGCTATACTCTCCGCTGCGAGGCTCATAGTGTCTGAAACCGGTAGCCATCACTACGATGCCCGCGCGGACCTCGAGGTCCTTGTCTCCCCCGGAGCTCCAGTCGGATCGGATGGCGCAGCCCTGGAACGGCCGGAAAACAGCTTTTTTATCCGCGAGTCCTATGCCCTCGGCCGATTCGCTGCCCCCATTGCGCCGCACCTGAACGACAAAATCGCCAATCGTGCCCTTGCTGGCAACGACTTCGGATTCGGTGTGCACCGCGATATTCGGATCGTTGACAACCTCTTCAACGAGATCGAGCAGCAGATCTTCCGCTTTCTCTTCCGTAGGGTAGACCAGTTCGAGCTGTGCGGTTTGCCCGCCAAGATAGGGCGACTTTTCTATGAGCGTAACCCCGATGTCTTGCTTGGAGAGCTTCCGGGCTGCGGTGAGACCGCTGATACCGCCTCCAATTACCAGGGCGTGGGGAAAGGCTTCCACGCGGATTGGCTCCAACGGTTCAAGCTGAACCGCTTTTGCGACAGCCGCGGCAACCAGTCTGACAGCCTTTTTGGTTGCCTCGCCCGCGTCATCGTGGTGTACCCAGCTCACCTGCTCGCGCACATTGGCATGCTCATAAAGAAATGGATTGTGATGGCCTCTGGCGAGGGCATTGCGAAACGTCATCTCGTGAAGCTTTGGTGAACACGAGGCCACCACCACGCCGTCAAGATGCTCTTTTTCAAGATCTTCGAGGATCATCTCCTGGCCGGGATCGGAACACATAAACATGTTCGTACGAGCTACTTTCACATCCGGCAATTTCCCAACTTCGTCGGCAACTTTTTGCACATCCACCACGTCAGAGATGTTCCCTCCGCAGTGGCAGATGTACACCCCTATCCGAGGTTCCTTTGATTGTTGGGTCTCGGTTTGATTTTCGTTCCGGACTTCCTCGGGCATGTGGTCACCTCTTGGTTCATTGCAGGAGTCTCAGCGCAGCAGCTCAACCTGCTGCGCGTTCGACAGAGACCGGTTCCTCTCCCTCGGTACCTTCAGACGCCGCACTCAGGGCGGGCTCCGTTGCACCCATATAGTTGGCTGCTTCCATGGCAGCGGCCCCGGCTTTGGCTATGGTGTCCACAATATCCTTGGGCCCTGCCGCGATGAATTGTTGTGGATTGCACCCCGGCACCATCCCGAGTGAGAGCACAACCAGGTCGTGCGTCCGTTCTTCGACACGTCCGTCCTCTTCCATGAGCTCTACCCGGACGGCGAGATTGTGTTCTTCGTCTTCCTCGATCTTCCCCACTTTGGCCTTTACAAACTCGATCCCCATGGCTTTGGCGTTCTGATAGAATTCTTCAAAACCTTTTCCAAAGGCGCGAATATCCATGTAATAGATGGTGACATCCGCGATCGGAAGCGCGCCGGAGATCAGCATTGCCTGTTTGATCGCGTACATGCAGCAGACCCGTGAGCAGTACGGGATTCCAAGGCTTTGATCGCGAGATCCCGCGCATTGAACATAGGCAATGGACTCGGGAACTTTGCCGTCCGACGGCCGGATCACTCTTCCGTACGGCCCGTGAGGAGAAAGGAGTCGTTCCATCTGAAGGGAGGACAGGATATTGAGACTGCCTGCTGGAGCGTACTCGTTCTTCATATCTTTGGCCACGAGCTGAAACCCTGTGGCGAGGATTACGCTCTTGGCCTCAACGATTACTTCTTCGGGCTGCTGGAAATAATCGACCGCATGGGTGGGGCAGACCTTCTCGCATGACCCGCAGAGCATACAGTTGTCCGAGTCCAGCACTGCTTTCTGAGGCATCGCGGTGGCGAAGGGCACGTATATGGCTTTCCGAGCTCCAAGTCCGCCCTCAAATTCGTGCGGGAGGTCCACCGGACAGACGTACTCGCACTGACGGCATCCGATGCAGAGGTGTTCATCCACGTATCGGGCCTTCCTCGTCAGGTTTGCGTGGAAAAGCGCATCGTCCCGCGTAATGGAATTGACCTCCGTATACGAGAAGATCTCTATATTGGGATGGTGGGCTGCGGCAGCCATTCTCGGCGTGGTAATACAGCTCGCACAGTCGAGGGTCGGAAAGACCTTGCTCAACGCTATCATTACTCCGCCGATGCTCGGCTCTCGCTCCACCACGGCAACCTGATAGCCCTGATCCGCCAGGTCCAGTGCTGAAGTGAGTCCGCCTATACCGCCACCCACGACGAGAGTGTCAAATTGCAGAGCCTGAGTTTTCATGACAGCTCAGTTTTCTACCTCCCCTTTCCGTGGAGGTCCGATCTCTTTCAGGAGATCGTTCATCTCGTTCACTTCTTTGAGGAATGCCTTCGAGCAAACCGTGCAAATCGCGGTAAGCTTGATCCGCCGACGATCGTACCCGTGCTCCTTCATCTTCGCGGAAACCCGGTCCATGCGGGCTGCGAAGCGATGATACGCCCCCTGATAGGGACATTCTTCTCCGCACGACATGACGATGATTCCGCCTATGCCTTTTTCAATCGTCCTGAAATAAAAGTCTTCCGGGAGCATTACCGGCGCAGGTATCCGAAGGATGTACGTGTTCGTGGGATAGGACAGGTGCGCCTGTCCCACCGTGTCTGCTCCTGGATAAGCACAAGCCACCGTCGCCAGAATGAGGATCTTCGCCTGGGCCGGCTCGGCTGCGGTTCCCATGTTGTGCCTGCTATTTCTTTCTCGTCACAAAGATTCGGTCGTGGCCGTCTGCTTCAAGAACTCCCAGGTACTCGTGACCGACTTTGTTCGCCCATGCGGGGATGTCATTGCGGGTTCCCGGATCACTTGATTTGATCTCCAGGACCTCCCCGACCTTCACCTGCCCAATCCCCTTCTTGGCTTCCAGCAGAGGCCCGGGACATGCGCTGCCTCGTGCGT
>JARRRG010000734.1:0-4100 GCA_037380965.1 Deltaproteobacteria bacterium | reverse complement strand
GTCTCGGATGGGGACACGGACCGCGGGCAGCCTGTGGAAGCGCTGTTCACCGGCGAGTCTGCCCGTCCTCTGACCGTGGGACCCTCGGACATTGTCACCGAGGTCTCGATTCCGCACGCACAAGCCGACCAGGGATACGCATTCATGAAGTTCTGCCCCAGAGGAGGGCTTGAATTTGCCACGGTCAATGCGGCGATCCTCTTGACGATGCTCGAGGATCGGGAAACATGCTCGATCGCGCGGATCGTCGTGGGTGCGGTCGCGGCATCTCCGGTCAGGGCGCGGACGGCAGAGGATCTCGTGAAGGGTGAGAAGCTCTCCGAGGACCTCTTCAACACGGCCGCGCAGGCGGCTGCCTCGGAAATCAGTCCCGCGGTGCGGCCCGCGTATTCGAGATCCTATCTGAAGAAGTGTATCGAGATACTCTGCCGGGACGGTCTGCGCATCGCGCGCGAGAGGATCGGCGATGGGAGTGCGCTCCCGAAGTGATGGAGAGAGCTGATGAAAATGCTCATAGAGCTTTGCGTGAACGGGGATTCATACGAAGTGGCCGTGGAGCCTCAGACCACCTTGGCCGAATGCCTGCGCGAGCACCTGGGATTGACCGGCACGAAAGAAGCCTGCGGCACCGGTGAATGTGGCTCCTGCACGGTCCTGGCCGACAGCCGCCCCATAGTGTCGTGTCTCGTCCTGGCGGCTGACTGCCAGGGAATGGAGATCACCACGATCGAGGGCTTGGCTCCCAAAGGGGTTCTTACCGCGCTTCAGGAGGAATTTGTGAAACGGGGCGCGGTTCAATGCGGTTTCTGCACACCGGGCATGATTCTCTCATCCGCCGCGCTGCTCAAAGAGACGAGCACGCCCACCGACGCGAAGATAAGGAAGGCGCTCGAGGGGAATCTCTGCCGATGCACCGGGTACAATAAAATCATCGAGGCAGTCCGGGGAGCAGCCGAGCGACTGTCCGGCGAAAGGGATGGAGAAGCAGGGCAATGAGCGAGCTGGAGTACGTGGGAAAGTCTGTGCTTCGGAAAGACGGTCCTGACAAAGTCACGGGAGGGGCGATCTACACGGTTGACGTGCACCTGCCGGGCATGCTGGCGGGTCGGATTCTGCGCAGCCCTCATCCTCATGCCCGAATCCTGGGTATCGACACGTCACGGGCCGAGCGGGTCAGCGGGGTGAAGGCCGGATTACGAGCCGCTGCCGGCTGTTTTCGATCCGATGGACGCCATGCAGGCCGACGCGCCTGAAATTCACCCGCGGCATCCCAAGGTCCGTGAACCGTACCGGAACATCGCGGGCAAGACCGAAGCGGACTGGGGAGATCTTGAAAAAGGCTTCTCCGAATCCCACCTGGTGGTGGAGAATCGCTTCGAGAGTCATCTGCGAACCCACGGGTATCTCGAGCCCCAGGCCGCGGTCGCGAGCTTCGAGCCCGACGGCAAGCTCAACATATGGACCTCGTCACAGGGACCCTTTCTCAAGCGAGCAAAGCTTTCACGAACCCTTGGAGTGCCCCAATCCGCGGTCCGGATTCACAAAGCGTATGTGGGGGGAGCTTTCGGCGGAAAGATCGATCTGTTCGCGCACGAGTATTGCGCCGCGCTCCTCTCGATGAAATCGGGTCGGCCGGTGAGGATCGTGGCGTCCCGACCGGAAATATTCGCCGCGTATCGCCACGGCCAGCCGCTTATCGTCGAAGTGAAGACCGGTGTCAAGAAAGACGGAACCATCGTGGCTCAAAAACTGCGGGTCATTAACAACTGCGGCGCCTATCGGGGGAGCGGCGTGGTGGTGGTGTTCCTCGCTTGGGGATTTGCCATGCTTCCCTACCGCGTGCCCAACCTCGGGTACGAGGGCTATGCGGTGTACACCAACAACCCGATTCGAGCGCCCCAGAGGGGTCATGGAGCGCCGCAGCTCAGGTTCGCGGTGGAGTCCCAATTGGACATGATCGCCGAAGAGTTGGGACTCGATCCCATCGAGATCCGTTTGAGAAACGCGAGACAAGCCGGAGAAGAGCTTCCCAATGGGGATAATGTCCATAATTGCGGCCTTTCCGATTGCATTCGCAAGGCCGCGGAGCATACCGGGTTCACGGATAAATATGGAGCCGGTCGCGGGGAGGGTGCTGCAAGCGGCAGATATCGCAGGGGCATCGGCATTGGAGTGAGCTCGTACTTCGGGGGCTCACTCATCTATCCCAACAGCTCTTCCGTCATGGTTCCGGTCAACGAAATTCATCTGATCGCGGCGGACACGGAAACCACGCCGGTGGACATCGGCTCCTGGATCAGCGGCAACGCGTACGTTACGGGCAACGCGGCGCGGCTGGCCGGAGCGGAGGTGCGCAGGAAGCTCCTCGAAATCGCGTCCGACGAGATAGAGGCGGATATCGCGGATCTTGTTCTGGAAAACAAGGCTGCGTACGTGAAGGGCTCACCAGCCGTCAAGGTGAGCTATGCCGACCTCGTCGCTGCGAGTATTCGGACGCATCGCGGGGATCCCATTACCGGCGAAGGACACTGGCGGACCATGAAGGACGTGCCCTATCACCCGAGCCTGGCCACGACCAAAGGCAGATGGAGCGAGAACTACGCATTCGACGCGCAGGTCGCGGAAGTGGAGGTGGACACGGACACGGGAACGATTCGCCTCGTCCGGGCGGTAACTGCTCACGATTGCGGCTTTCCCATCAATCCGCTCCTCGTGGAAGGCCAGATCGACGGCCAGGTCTCAATGGCGCTCGGACACGCGTTCATGGAAGAAGTCATGATGAGCGAGGGCCGCACGCTCAATCCCAATTGGCTCGAATATCACATGCCGTGCATTCATAATGTGGCTCAATCGGAACATATCGACGTTGTCACCGAGGGCTTCGACATCGATCGGCCCTATCGCACCAAGGAAGTGGGCGAAGGCTATGTGTCCGCGATTCTCGCGGCCATTGCCAACGCGATTTACGACGCGGTTGGGGTGAGACTGTTTTCCACTCCGTTCACGCCCGAGAAAATACTCAGAGCCCTCGGGAAGATCACATAAGCCTGTACCCATCGCGAGGCCAGGATCGGAGAGAGGTGCGTCGGCTCGGAGGCCGTGCATGAGAAAACCCGGGAGACGATGAGCATGGAAAAGGTTCTCTATTGGCGCAAGGAGGTGGAGACGCTCCCAAGAGAAGCGCTGCAAGAGCTTCAACTCGGGCGCTTCAGGGAACAGATGCAGTACGTGTATGACAGGAGCCCGTTCTATCGCAGGAAATTCGATGAGGCACGAATCAGAGCCGACGATATCCGAACCCTGGACGACATTCAGCACGTTCCCTTCACCGTCAAGGAGGAGCTGAGAGAAAGCCAGGCGGAACATCCGCCATGGGGCGATTTTCTCTGTGTCCCGCCTGAAAGCGCGGTGCGCGCGTTCCAGACCTCAGGCACGACCGGCATGCCCGTGAAGATTCTCGTCAACAAAACCGATTGGACCGTGAACTTCTATGAGCAGTTCATGCACTTCATGCACGGCTATGGCATAACCACCGCGGACGTCCTTTTCGTGCCCTTCCATTTCGGGCTCCACATCGCGTGGTGGGGATTCTCGACCACGCTCGGACAACACGGAGTGCTCATTATTCCCGGTGGCGGGCAATCCACCCGGGACCGGATCAAGAACATCTTCGAGTGGCAAGCCACCGCGGTATGCGGAACTCCGACGTACATGGTCTATCTCGGCGAAACCGCGCGGGAGATGGGCACGCCTCTCACCGAATCAAAGGTGAAAACTGTTGTCGTGGCAGGCGAACCCGGCGCAACGGTGCCGTCCACCCGAAAGATCATAGAGGAACTGTGGGGTGCGAGATGCTACGATGACCTCGGCTCGACCGAAATGACCAACTTCGGCTTTGAATGTGTCTATCAGGCGGGAACGCACATGATTGAAAGCCTCTTCTACGCGGAATGCCTCGACATGGATACGCTCAAACCCGTGGCAGACGGTGAAGTGGGCGAGCTGGTCCTCTCGAATCTCTGCACCGAGAGCATGCCGCTGTTGCGCTATCGGATCAAGGATCTCGTCCGGTTCAACAGAGAGCCGTGCCAATGCGGTCG
>JARRRG010000733.1:0-2624 GCA_037380965.1 Deltaproteobacteria bacterium | reverse complement strand
GCCATCGCTTGGTGATAGTCTTTGGGAGCGCCCTTATGCCGGGCAATCGGGTCTCGGCAAGCGGGTCGGATGCCGGAAGCGAATGGAGGTGAGGCTCGATATTCTTCTGGAGAAACCGTCTAAAGCTGAATGCCGTGGAAAAGACCTTGTCGGTCCAGCTCATGGGGAGCATCCCATTTGAATCGACCTTCTCCAGGAGAACGGGCACAGCGGCCGCGGCCGATGCCACCATCCGCGGCAGAAAGAAGGAGGGGAAGTCGTCGGTCACCACAACGCACGCTCGATCCGCGAGCGCGGAAAGGAGACCTTTTCCCGCGTCCCGTTCACGCTCGAGATAGGGAATGTAGAGGACTCCCGCGCGATCGAGCCGTTCGGCATTGTCCTTCATGCCCTGGATAATGAACCAGTGCAAGCGATCCGAAGCCCACTGGTACCCGCATCGGAGGGCCTCGAACACTACGATGGGCTTGTCGAGCTCCCGTGCCCATTCCACGGCTCGCTGAAGGCTGAAATTCCACTCGGTCCTCCGGTTGGCGATCATCCAGTACAGGATGTACTCACCGCGAGGATTCACTGGTGCGTCATTGCACGCGTGAATACGGAATTCGCTCACTGGATTCATGGCATCCGGCCCACCCTATTTCGTCCTGCCTCTCTATCAGAGGAGTCGTGCCTTGGCTTGCCGTCCGAGCTCCATGCCCATCTGAGCTTCCTCATCGATGGTGACGTTTGCGCCCGCGGCCGCAAGGTCGTGTATGTATCGGCTCAGGCGTCCCCGCGCGAGGATCAGGGTTTCCGGAGCGAGGGAACGCACCTGCCGAACCACCTCCCGGGTCGCGCGATGATCCGGCAGCGTGACCACAACCGCCCTGGAATCCCCTACCTTGAGGTGGCTCAACGCGTCCGGATGAGTCGCGTCCCCCAGTTGCGCGACCATGCAACTGTCCGCGAGACCGTCCAGGAGGCACCCGTGCAGTGCCTTGGTCACGAGACTCGGATTCAGATCGAGCACCGCGACCTGGATTCCTTCTTCCCTGAGCGCTCTCGACACTTCTTCCCCCGCGGGTCCGTATCCCACGACGATGACGTGGTCTTCCAGCTCGATCTCCCCCTCCGTCGCGACCTGAGGTGCCAAAGGAATGGGCCGGCCGCGTGTCAGCACGCGATGCAATGCCGCGGCCACGGTTGCCGCGTACGTCACGAGAACCGGCGTGGCAAAGAGTGAAACAACCGACACCGCGATAAGCAGGTTCAACAGGCCTTCGCCCAGCAGGCCCTTTGAAAACGCGAGCGCGGACAATACAAACGAGAACTCTCCCACCTGCGCCAACGTGATGCCGGTCGCGATCGCGTGGGGCCTTGGTAAGCCGAGCATCGGCATCACCAGCATCACGATCAAAGCCTTGCCGATGATTAATCCAACGGTTGCCAGCACAATAAGAGGCCAATTGTGCCATACCCAGGACAGGTCAGCCAGCATGCCGATCGAGCAAAAGAATACGGTCGCGAACAGGGTTCGAAACGCGCCGATATCCGCTCTCATCTGGGTGGCAAAGGGAGACTCGGCCAGGAGCACTCCCGCCACAAACGCGCCCAGCGCGGGCGACAGACCGAACCGCGATGACCAGGAACAAGGCCAGAAGCAGGATCGCGGCCATGAACGTGGATTGCGCGACCGCGAGGATAGTGAGCTTGATCCCTCCCTCGCCGGCAAGGGCGCTCAGCGCCACCACGAGCGGAGCCAGCGCCGCGTCCTGCAAAAGAAGGATGCCGAGCGCGTTGCGCCCGTGAATGCTGTCCAGCTCGCCGCGGTCACGGAGGAGACGCACCACCAGAGCCGTACTGCTCGGCGCGACGATCAGACCGAGCGTGAGCGCGAGCTTCCACCCGGCGCCGAAGATCCACGCGAGCGCGGCCACCACCAGCGCGGTCACAACAACCTGCAACGTTCCGCCGATAATGGGCCCTTTGCCGAGGCTTTTCAGACGCTTGAAGGAGAACTCCAATCCGATGGTAAAGAGAAGCAGCGCCACTCCAAGCTCCGCGAGGATCTGTATCAGATTCCGGCTGCTCACCAGGTTGAATACACTCGGCCCAAGCAGCGTGCCTGCAAGCAGGTAGCCGGTGATCGCGTTTTGACCCAGCCGCTCGAAGGCCATTCCGACGGCCATTGCCACGGCGAGCAACACAACCATTTCCAACAGCACGGACCAGGGATCCATTACCTCTTCCTTCGTACAACGGGAATGAGCCCCACCAGCTTTGATTATTCGTTATATCGGACGGATCGCGCGGCGCGGACTCGGGCTTTCCCCGAAGATTTGCACGGTGGAATCGAATATTCAAGTACACTCGTTACGCGGATCTCACCCGAAGGGGAATGCTTGCGTACTCCGCGGGCTCGGTTGATGATGGGGATTGCACCTCAGGTGCTCACCCGAACGCGATCGGATGCTTGACAGCATTCGTGTCAGACTCCCCAGACTGCACGGTCCTCATTGCACGGTGTATTCAATAGAATGACGAGCATGGTGCCGGCACTTAATTCCAATCGAACGGGCCGCGACGATCGAATTCTTCAGGCCGCGCAATCAATTGGGTCCGTCATGCTCGCGGATCACGGT
>JARRRG010000732.1:0-3440 GCA_037380965.1 Deltaproteobacteria bacterium | reverse complement strand
AACAATCACGTGGCTGCCGTCGGTGCTCGTCAAGTGACCGCGAGCTTCCGAAGAAATCGACGCGATCCGCGGCCATGGCTCTGCCGCTACCATTGCCTGACGAGCGCGGCACGACGCAAGTTTCAATGATGACGTGCGATATGCGACACCCAACACGCACGGTTCAGGTACCTCCCTCATTCGCGGAACAACGGGACCACGTGGGACTCTCCCGTGGTGTCTGAAATATCGAGAGGAGAAGAGTGAGATGGGCATGGGCAATTGGACCGTTGGAGATTGCTTGCGAATGTCCGCGGCACGCTGGCCGGGCAAGACGATTCTTAAGGATCATCGGCGCTCGGTGACCTATGAGCAACTGGATGCCAGGGTGAATCAGGTCGCCAACGCGCTCGGTCAATTGGGCCTGCAAAAGGGCGATACCTGTGCGTTCATGCTCTACAATTGCATGGAGTTGATCGAGGTGTTCTACGGATTGGCCAGGGCCGGAATCGTGGGTGTGCCGATCAATTTCCGGAATGCTTCGAAGGAAATAGAATACCTGGTACGGCACTCGGACTCGAAGGCCCTTGTGGTCGGAGAGGAATTTCTCGAACGAATCACCCCTCTGGTCGGTTCCTGTATCGATCCGGACAGAGTGCTCGTTGTCGGTACGGAGACCGCGGGCCGCAAGAGCTATCATGACTACCTCAGCAAGGCTTCAGACCAAGCCCCGTCCGTTCACATCGATGGAGATCACGTCTGGTACATCGGTTACACCTCAGGCACCACCGACAATCCGAAAGGGGTCCCCACGCGGCACCGCGCGATACTCGAGAACGCGACCCAATGGCTGGTTGACTACGGCCGGTACGGCGAAGACGATCGATTCATGCTGGTGATGCCGCTGTTTCATGCCAATGCGATCATGTGCAGTTTCTTGATGATCACGGTTGGCGGCACGCTTTACTTGCACCATTCCGGCCAATTCGACGCGGAGGAGATGCTCGGCATTATTGACTCGGAGAAGATCACCATCACGTCGGTGGTGCCGACGATGCTCAACTTGATCCTCCACCTTCCTTCCCAGGTCCAAGACAAGTTCCGCCGCACGTCGGTCCATACGATCCTCGTCGCATCCGCTCCCCTGTGGACGACCATCAAGGAAGGCACGCTCAACTACTTTTCCAACACCCAGCTCTTTGAAGCATACGGTTCCACGGAACACCAGATCGTCACGGTTCTGAAACCAAAATACCAGTGGGAAAAGATCCGCAGCATCGGAAAGGCGATTACGTACAAGGAAGTGAAGCTGCTGGACGATAACGGGGATGAGGTCCCTGCGGGACAACCGGGTGAGCTGTACGCCCGCGGCTGGGGCATACCCTTGCGAGAGTACTACAAAGACCCCGAAGGAACGGCAAAAGCCTACCGCGGAGACTGGTCCACGGTGGGAGACATCGCAGTGATGGACGCGCAAGGATTCTTCTACCTCGTCGATCGCAAGAAAGACATGATCATCAGCGGTGGCGAAAATATATCGCCCTCCGAGATCGAAAACCAGATCGCCAAACATCCCGCGGTACGCGAAGTCGCGGTCATCGGGCAGCCGGACGAAAAATGGGGAGAGGCAGTGACCGCGGTGGTGGCACTCCGGGAGGGCATGGAGGCATCCGCGGAAGATATCAAAGCCTGCTGCGAAGGGAGCCTCGCTCGATTGGTTGACGGTACCGGCAGAGATCGAGGTGAGCACTGATGAGGTTTGGTTGGCTTGGTGGGGGGAAAAGGCTTGACAGGAGGCGAGCGGGGCTGGTAGATTACTAATCGGTTGGTTAACCTAACCGACGAGTTAGATATGCATCCCCTCCCTTCCCATACAGAACCCTTGGATACACGCATTGGCACCCCCGCGACTCCTCGCTCCAAGAAACCGCTGCAACGAGAGATTCTTCGCGGACAGGACTCCGAGCGGATGCCGTGCACATGAGTGACACGATGAGTCTTCGCGCGTTCAACCCCGGCAACAGGATTGAAGACCTGCAGAAACAAATGATCGACGTGGGAATCGACGTGGTTCTGCTCACGTACTCGAGGTCGGTCCTCTACTATGCCGGTACGGTGCACCCCTCCATCCTTGTTGTCACCTCGGACGATACGTATCTGTTCGTGATGAGCGGTCTCGAATCGGCCGCGGAAGAGACATGGATCGAGCCGGATCACGTGAGCCAGGGAACCGGGTACGAGGATTGGAGCTCGATATCCTCCCGACGGCTCTCTATTTCAGGATAGCCGAGACGTTTCCCCGCATGACCATTTCGGATATTTCACGCGTGATTCTCGAGCAGAGAAAGATCAAGGACTCGCAGGAAGTGGAAGCCACCAGAGAGGCTTGCCGCATGGTCCATCAGGGCCACACGCGGATACTGGAAGTCCTCCGGGACGGCATGACGGAACTGGAGCTCTCCGCGGAAGTCGAGGACGCTCACCGGAAGGCAGGGCACGAAGGTCTCTACTTTGTGCGCCAATTCGATTTCTTTATGGGGCGGGGTCCGGTGGCGTCCGGTGAAAACCTCTCCAGGATCGCGGGCAAGGTTCAATCCATCACCGGCGTCGGATTGAGTCGTTCCATTCCGCTCGGGGCCTCCCGAAAAGAGATTAGAACCGGAGAGATGGTTGTTGTGGACGTACCGACTATTTGTAACGGTTATCACAGCGATCAGAGCCGCACGTACGTGCTCGGCAAAGCGCCCTGGGGATGTAAAGCGCTCTATGAGGGGTTGAAAGAGCTTGCCGACCGCGTGCTCCAGGAACTGAAACCGGGTATGCGATCCGATCGTGTGTACGAACAGGCCATAGGCATTGCCGAGGAGCTTCACATTGAACCGGCCTTCATGCGGATCGGACGCGACCGGAAGAAGATCCCGTTCATCGGACACGGTGTGGGCCTCGAGTTAAATGAGCCGCCCATGATCTCTCCGAGCAGCAGCGACACCATTGAAGAGGGAATGATCTTCGCCCTCGAGATGGAGATGACCAATGGGCCGTCAGAGGTCGTCAAACTGGAAGATACCATACTTGTGACCGCGGACGGACCCGAGCTGCTCACCATTACTCCCCGCGGGCTTCACGAAGTCTAATTCCCTCCGATCTCGCCTCCCAAAAGATACGGCTGCCCTTATGTCACCAGTGGAACGGCTGCATCTCGGACAGAGGCGCTCACGCAACCGACATGCTGGCATGACCGATCCTCAATGGTCGCATGGTCTTGCATCACCATCAAGGCCGGGTGCGTCGACTGCCGCGTCAAAACAGGCCTTTGTTCAATCGGAACGTCTGAACACCAGGCTGGGGGCTAGGAACGAATACATCAACGAGCAGAATGCGAGCCTTTCCCTTTGCCGAGCCTGCTATACCTGTTATTTTCAACGCCAGGCGAGCAGTGATTTTGGATCGGCTCTACATCG
>JARRRG010000731.1:0-3548 GCA_037380965.1 Deltaproteobacteria bacterium | reverse complement strand
ACAAGGGGAACGTCGTCGAACCGATTGTCAAGGGTAGTGGTGATGTGAGCACGCCCCCACGACTGGAAATCCTTCAGGACCGCCATCAGCATAGCCAGCGCCTCAGCAGCCAACCGGGCCGGCAGGTCTGTGCCTTGCCAGCCACCGCCGGTCACATATTCATGAACCAGAATCTTGAGAGGTGAGGACCGCATGCGTATTATTCCTGTATTAGACTTGATGAACGGCCAGGTGGTGCACGCCACACGTGGCGAGCGAGATCAGTACCGTCCAGTGCAAAGCCTCCTGGTCCCTGACGCGAAGCCCCTGTCTGTTGCCCGGGCGTTACAAGACGAAACCGGGTGCGATGAATTCTATATAGCCGACCTGGACGCTATCTTGGGGCGTGGAGCCCAGTATAATGTTGTTCAGGAGCTGGCCGACGAACTCAAATCCGAATTATGGGTAGACGCTGGAATCTCCAACGAGGCCGCCGCCCTGGAGGCACTCAATGGCGGGGCTACCCGCGTTATCATATGCTCTGAAACTCTGCCGAATTTAGACGTGTTACGAGCCATAAGAGCTACCCTCCCGTCAGAGCGGCTGGTGTTTAGCGTAGACATAATGAAAGGCCAAGTTGTTTCCCGTTGCTCTTCGTTGCACGGCCAGGACCCTTTGATCGCATTGGACCTGTTATCTCGCGAAGGATGGTCGCAATTCATCATCCTGACATTGGATCAAGTAGGCACCGGTGGTGGCCCTGATTGGTCCCTCCTGAAGGCTGCCAGCCAGCGTTTTCCTCTGCTATCGCTTATCGCAGGCGGAGGCGTTCGCACGCCTGGTGATCTCCAGGATCTGGCAGCGATGAACATAAGCGGCGCGCTGGTAGCCACATCTCTTCATCGCGGATGGATTACCCGAAGAGATTTACAGGCGATACAAGAGCATCGCTGACACAGTTACGGGGGGGCCGGATCAGATCTCTCAGATGATCCTGCACCCCACCGTCGACGAGGAAAACAAAGAGTGACGCGGCCACGAGGTCCGCGGTGGTACCTGGGTTCAGGCGATGTTGTTCGTCCCGGAGGATGTGGTTTAACTTATGCAACTCCTTGCGGCCGCCTTCGGAGAAGACCCCGCCGCTGTCCACAACCCGCTTTGCCAACTCCGACACGTGCCGTGCCGTCGCCAAATCGTTCTTACGTGAGATCAGTGAATCGGGAACCTGGGCAAGGATGGTAAGGAAAGTCTGGACGACTGACTCCGGTGCTTTGCATCCTTTTTCGCAAAGTCTCCGCAACGTGGCGTAGCCGAGCTCGAAAGTCAGATCGAACCCGGTAACATATTCTCTCGCCACGCTATCTCGGTCTTGGGCGAGCTTCATGGCCTCCCGCAGCGTGAAGTCTATTTTGGAATCGTACACATCGCAGCGTTCCACTCTGTCCAGTCCAGCCGGAGCAGCCAGACGGATGGCCTCATAGGCCCCGCAGGCATCCTCAACGGTCAGGTCCGCCAGCACCCGAATTACAGCTGCCCTTAGTCCATTGGAATTCCCCATACCAGCGGCTTTCGCGAGAGGAGCAAGGAGGAGCACGATGCCCAGATTGGTATTAGTGTCCACCAGTCGGTGGGTATCTCTCACTGCGCGTAAAATGGTTGCACCAACCGGTTTATGCGCTGCCTCGAGAAACGCCGGTCCAATGGCCACCGCGCTGACCAAAAAGTCCTCAAAGCAACATTCCGGGAAGTCCTGAAACCTCGACACATTGCCTGGTTTCCAGGCGTTTACTTCCAGGAGACAAGCTATCTGCGCGGCCCAGGCAATCTCATCTGGTGATAAAGGAATCATGTTTCCTCGTTCAATATATGATCCATGAGAAGTCCAGCCACGTCCACTCCCGTGCAAGACTGCAGCCCTCGCCAGCCATCAGGTACGAGAGGCACTGCCGACGCCCCATTAGCCATGTTTGTCTTCCAACTTTCTCCTCTTCGCACCATGGCGGCCACCGCCTCCCCGCCAACTACAAAAACGCGGATATCTTCAGAATTGTGGGGAACGAACTCTTGGAGATAGTAGATATAGTTTCCCAGTTCGAGCGCTTTGAAGACCCGGTAGGCACAATCAATGTCCGTGACGCGCACCATGCCTCGACCTTCGGAGCCGAAGAGCGGCTTGACGACAACGTCACCTCCTAATTCGCGGAACGCGGCGATCGCGTCGTCAAACCGTTCCGTAACGATCGTTCGAGGCGTGGGAAGACCGGCGTCCTCCATGAGTGACATCGTGTAGTATTTGTCAACCGAGCGTTCAATGGTTGAAGGCGAGTTGACAATTCTGATTCCCGCGTTCTCCAGACGATGCAGAGCATCCATGCGATATATGATCTGTTCCAAGGATCCGCCCGGAATGGCCCGCACGAGAAGGATGTCGTAGCTATCCAGTGGGTCACGCAGAGCCGCAACCCGGGGTCCCGCGGCGAGACGCGCGGTCAAACGCGTAACAGGGAAACAAGTGGCCTCCATCCCACGTCGGGCCAGCGCGGTTTGGAGGGCGATCACGTGCCAACTTCTACGCCGTCCGAGAATGCCGATTTTCATTCCAGCAGCATCCGTGTTATCAGGTCCCCGCTGACGCTGCCGGCATGAAAAGCGCGACCGGAACTCACATTGTTGATGAAGACCTCCGCCGGACTGAAAAGTAAGGGATCGACTTTATAGAAATCGCCGCCGTATTGTTTCAAGAGCTCGTAAAAAGATATGCCATAGTCCTTCGATGCCGAGGACGGAAGTCGTTCTATGACGGATTCAATCTGAGGATCGTCACCGCGCACAGTATACCAGGCCCTCCCACCATAGAGGACGGCATCATTGGTGCGCCCAATGGCGTGCAAGTCATCCCGCCCAACGAACGCCACTGGACAAGTGCCGAAACCGGAAAGCACCGTGCTGATGTCAAATCCAACCTCAAGCATTTTGTGTAATCCGGTCTCCACTACTCGTGCCGACACTTGCACCGAACCCACTAAACTGGCAGTGGGAGCGACCAAAAGGTAGAGCCGGGCCGGAGACACGTGGCACTTTTCGGCTATCCACTCCGCTACCCTTTCCGATGGAAGGCTGCGACTCTCCAGCGCCAACACCGCAACATCCGTCGGATCTCTGTATTCCAGCTCTTGGAATAATGGCTCTCCCCTGAACAAAGCCCGCGCGGGGCCGGAGCCCATAGCCATGTAACTACCGGACGCGTCGGTCTCGCTCACTCTCACCGCCCAACCGGCGTACTGCGCTCCCATACATGCCAGGGCAGGCTGACTTACCGCGACGTCCACACCGGGAAACGAGATCTCCCCGTAACTAATTTCACAGAAATGTACTTTCGCCATTCCGCCCAAGCAAGCCTCGGCAAAAAGTCGCCCCGCCTCCAGAGATCCGGAGACGTTCACTCCTGCGTCGAGCAATGTTGCCCCGTTGCCGAGCTGTGTCGCTTTCAGCTCCAATGCCTCCGCATCCGTGATCATCTGCCGCACGATTGCCAAGGCTCGATCATTCAGGCTGATCATAGACGAGAA
>JARRRG010000730.1:0-3588 GCA_037380965.1 Deltaproteobacteria bacterium | reverse complement strand
AATGGGATATACACCGCAGCAAAAACCGCGAGCCGAACTGTTTGCATTGCCGGCCATAACCGCGGCCAATGCAGCCGCATGATTTCCGCTTAACATCTGAGTGTCCATCGAGAACTGCTCCCCGAACCTTGAGCGGTCATCCGCATGGCATGGCGAGGGCACTCCCAAGCGCAGATGCCGCAGCCTTTACAATAATCCTCGCTGATCGCGTAACCGTCGATTATTCTTGTCACGATCCCCTCCGGACAATAGACAAGGCAGGTGTCACATTGGGTGCAACGGCCGCACGAAAAGCAACGTTCCGCTTCCGAAGCATCGGTAAGCCCAAGGTTGACCTCCTCAAAGCCGGAGGCGCGAGACGTCACCGGCAGGTGTGACTCGTCCTGACGCTCGGCCCGAGGAAAATGTTCGAATCGTATATGTTCGGGCGCGATGATCTCCGGCTCGGGGGTATCGATGTCGAACTCCGAGCTGCGGCGACCCTCGAACTCGTCGAGTATGCTCCGGGCGACATTTTTCCCGTGGCCCACGGCATGCGCGACCGTGCCCGCGCCGGTGGTGAGATCCCCGGCCAACCACACATTCATCGGCCGGTCAGACTGGTATACGCGGCCTCCT
Organism: Deltaproteobacteria bacterium; assembly: GCA_037380965.1. Lineage (GTDB taxonomy): Bacteria > Desulfobacterota > Desulfomonilia > Desulfomonilales > Desulfomonilaceae > JARRRG01. The sequence goes on along the minus strand of JARRRG010000730.1, from coordinate 2,970 downwards.
TTGACGGCCCACTCAGAGGGGAGAATCCCTAGGTCCGCGTCCTGCCCGATCGCCAGCAACACATGATCGCAGGACAGGATTGTCAGACGATCCGTGGGTACCGGCCGCTTTCGACCGCTCGCGTCCGGCTCGCCCAACACCACTTCCGCCACTTCAACTCCTGTCAGCCTGCCTTCGCCGATGAACCGCACAGGTTGGCGATAGAGTACGAGGTTGATGCCTTCAGCGATCGCCTCTTCGATCTCCTGCTCTATGGCCGGCATTTCCTCTCGGCCGCGGCGGTACACAATACTCACGTCGCGGGCTCCGCACCTCAAAGCGGTACGGGCACAGTCAACCGCGGTGTTGCCTCCGCCTATTACAACCACCGATCCTCTCATGGTGACAGCGGCCCCGGTTTTCACCCCGTACAAAAATTCAAGTCCCTGCACGACGCCTGGCAGCTCGACTCCTGAGCAATCGGAGGCCCGGGAGCACGCTTGGCCGGTGGCGAGAACCACCGCGTCGTACTCGGAGGAGAGGGACTGGACGCGTGCGGCATCGAGCACTTCTCCACACTTCACCTTTACACCGAGTCCAAGGATTCGGTTAATGTCACGATCCAGCACATCGCGAGGGAGCCGGTACGAGGGGATGGCCGTCCGCAAAACTCCCCCCAGCTCTGACTCGCTGTCATAAACCGTGACATCGTGCCCGGCCGGGGCCAGGATATAGGCCGCGCCGAGACCCGCGGGCCCTCCTCCGACCACCGCGACCCTGTGGGAGCTCAGGCAGCTCTCCACTTCCGGCATCTGCCCGGTCATGTGGTCGCCCACCCACCGTTCCAGTCCTCTGATATTGAGCGAGCCGTCCAAACTCTCCCGGTTACACGAGCTCATGCACGGCGCAGGGCACACCCGTCCGCAGACCGAGGGCAGCGGCTGGGTACGGGCAAGCACTCGCGCGGCAGCCTCCACACCGCTTTCTTTCAAGGTTTGGATGAAACTCACAATGTCGTTCCCCGCGGGCAGACGTGCTTTCGGGCAGCTCCAGGTCTGTGCGGGCCTCCCGAATCTCAACGGAGTCATACGCGTCGCGCGCGGCACCAATATCTCTTTGCAATCCCAGCAGTGAAAAAGTCTCTTCAATTGCCGCTGTCGGCAAATCAACGAGTCGGGCGTATGCTCCGACAATAGAGGTATTGACGATGACCACCGCGCTGGAACCGATTCCCCATTTGCGAGCGATTCCTGTCGCGTTGACCGTCGCGAACCGGAACTGCTCGTACCTGCCCTCGAATGCCGCGAGACTCTCCTGCGTGTTGAGCAGAATGAGCGCTCCCGGCCGGACGCCTTCCAGAATGCCCTCGCCAAACAGCGACGGATCCAGGATGAGCAGATGATCCGGTGTGTACACTTTGTTTCGATTCTTTATCGGGTTGCGGTCAACTCGGGTGTACGCGCGAACAGGGGCTCCCGCGCGCTCCATCCCGTAGTCTCCGAATGTCTGGGCAAACAGCCCGAGGTTTGAGTAAACCAGGGCGCAGAGTTTGGCGCACGTTACGCCTCCCTGCCCCCCACGTCCGTGCACCCGGATTTCCAGAGGAAGAGGAATGTGCGGCTGCACGTCGTTACCGCCCGAGAGAGTCGACCTGCGCTCTTGGTCCTTTGAATCCTTTTTTTCCCTTTTCATGTGTATTGTCCCCGTCACTCGCAGGTTTCACCGCATGCGTACCGATATTCTATGTCTTATCATCGATTAGCCATAGGGAAACTTCTTCCAGAACTGCATGATGCTGTGAACACGCGCTTCTGCCCCATCGCTCGCGTGATGAAACCGACGCCGGAGTTTTCGATTTCCCTGAGTCTCGTTATTCTCTTCCGTAGCTCCGCGTCACTCTTTTCCGTGATCGTGCAATGGATTGCCTCTCGCCGTTCATCTAAGATTGAGTCTTCTTGTTTTTCAGCTCGTGGATCATCATGGGCACGATTTCGTAGAGATCGCCAACAATGCTGTAATCGGCAATCCTCACCATGTTCGCCTCCGGGTCCTTATTGACAGCCACAATACATTTCGAGGTCCCCATTCCCGCGATATGCTGAATCGCGCCCGAGATTCCGAGTGCAATATAGAGCTTGGGGCTTACGACATTGCCTGTCTGTCCCACTTGCATCTGGTGGCTTGCCCAGCCGGCGTCCACCGCGCTCCTCGATGCTCCCAGCGCTGCGCCCAACAGTCTCGCAAGCTCTCGCAGGATATCGAACCCCGTCTGATCGCCCAGACCGCGACCGCCGGAGACAATGATTTCCGCCTCCGTTAATTCCGGACCCTGCCCGTCGGAGAGATCGAGGTGTACCGATATCATGCGGTCCGATACGGCTGGAATCTCGACATTCCTGACTTCGGCCGTGCCCGGGAATTCCTTCATGGCAAACGCGTTCGGCCGCAGGGTGACCATTTGAACGGGAGTCGTTATGCTCATGCGAGCCAATGCCTTGCCCGCGTAAACAGGGCGGGTGAAGAGTAAGGCTCCATCACTGTGCGACATCTCCACACAATCGCTCACCAGGCCGGCTTCGAGTCTCTGCGCGACACGAGGCGCAATATCCCTGGCCAGGACGGTATGGGCCATGAGCACCAGCCGGGGACGGACCTCCTTCACCACGAGCTCGAGAATGTCGGCATACGCCTCGGTCCGGTATATTCCCAAAGCCGGGTCCTCTGCGAGAAAGGCCGAGTGCGCCCCGTACCTCCTCACCTCGGGAACCAACGCGGAGAGGGAGCTGCCCGCAAGAAGCACAGACAGCCTGGCCCCGATCTGGTCTGCAATGATTCTTCCCGCGCTCACTGCTTCTTTGGCCGCTTTCCTCAGTTGGCCTTCTCGTTGTTCCGCAAAAACAAGGACCGACATGGTTCACCACCGCTCAAACAATTTTTTCTTCTTCCGAGAGAGCCCGGAATAAGTCTGCCACAGCCCGTTCATGAGGCTCC
>JARRRG010000729.1:1477-3444 GCA_037380965.1 Deltaproteobacteria bacterium | reverse complement strand
GCAAGATCAGGAGGGTGGAGGCGAGGAGCCCGAATACGACGGTTATGGCCATGGGTTTCAGGAATTGCGCCTGGAAACTTGTCTCCAACAGTAAAGGCAAGAGCCCCGCGGCCGTGGACAGAGAAGTGAGAATAATCTGGCGGAAACGATTTCTTGCCCCGCTCACCAGGGCTTCTATAAGATGCAGTCCGTTTGCTATTTCCCGATTTGTCGATTCAATGAGCAGAAGAGAATCGTTGACCACAACGCCGGTAAGGGCCAGTATTCCGAACATGGAAAGGATGGTGAAATCCATGCCGAAGAGAAGGTGGCCCGCAACGATTCCGATAAACGAGAAGGGACCCGCGGTCATGACAATCAACGCATGAGTGTACGTGCGGAACATGTTCACGAGGAGGACGAAGATGAGAAACAGGGCCACAAGCATACCGTCGAACAGACTGTCCATTGACTCGTTCCGCTCTTTTTGCTGGCCTTCGATGAGTATGTTCACGCCGGGAAAAGCCTTCTTCAGCTTGGAGAAATAGCTCTCGGACAGTTTTCCGAGTATTTCCGCCGCGTTTGCTTTTTCCTCATCGACATCCGCGCTGACGGTCACGGTCCGACGGCCATACATGCGGCGGATGTTGGAAGGTCCGCGATACTCTTCAACCCGTGCCACCTCGTTGAACGGAACCTCCTTATTGTCAGCGGTTCGAACCTTCATACTTTCGAGATCTCCGGGGTCCTTCCTCTCATGCTCCGGATAGCGGACCCTGATGGTGACTTCATTCCGTCCCCGCTGCACCTTTAAGGCCTCTTCACCCCAGAAATTGGCCCTGATTTGTCTGGCCAGGTCCTGCAGCGTGAGCCCCAATTGCCTCGCGCCTTGACGAAGCGAGAGTCTCAACTCTTTCTTCCCCGGCCGGTAAGAATCCTCGATGTCCTCGACACCCTCATACCTGCCCAACCGGGCTTTCAGCCTGTCAGCCGCGCCGAGCAACTGGTTCATGTTGTCACCGAGGAGCACGATCTCGATAGGCTTGCCCCCGGGTCTGGGACCTCCCGCGGAGGAGGAAAAGGTCAGCGAGGACGCCCCGGGGATTTGACCGACAAATCCTCGCCAGACGGAGGCCATCTCAGAGGACGTAATTCCGCGCTCCTGGGAGTCGAGAAGCTCGATCACGACATCGGCCACATGGCTGCCCGTGTCCTGGGTCGTCTCCCGAGTGACCTGTTCTCCGATGACGGCGAACATGTGTTGAATGACCGAGCGACCGTCTTTACGAGGATACGATGCAGCCATGTCCCACGCGGCTTTTTCGATGTTCTTTACTGCCTGCTGGGTTGTCTTGAAACTCGTCCCCCCGGGCATGAGGAGCTTCACTGAGATCCTGTCCGAGTCCACTTTCGGAAAAAAGACGAACGCGAGCCGCCCACCCGCAACCAATCCGGCGGAAAGTATCAGCAAGGTCACTACTCCGGCCGTGAAAATGTAGCGTTGCCTGAGGGTGACTCTCATGAAGGGCAGGAAACGCTTATCCACGAAGCGGTCAAGTCGGCTCTGCACTCTAATCCGGATCCTCTCGGCGATCGCCAAGGGGTTCCACTTTCGGGACATGTCTTCCTTCTGTTTCATGTGCGCCAGATGGGAGGGAAGGATGACAAGGGCCTCCATGAGAGAGACCAGCAGAACCGCGATGATAGCCACCGGGAAAACCCGCATGAACTTTCCCATGACACCGGATACGAATAGCATCGGCGCGAAGGCCACGATCGTGGTGGCCACCGAGTTGATCACCGGGTACGCCATTTCAACCGCGCCCTGTATTGCAGCCGAGACCGGCTCAATACCTTCGGTCAATTTTGTGTAGATATTCTCGCCTATCACAATGGCATCGTCGACCACGATTCCCAAAACCACAATGAAGGCAAACATGGAGATCATATTCAGGGTGTAATCGTACAGGGAGAGGAAGAAAAAAGAA
>JARRRG010000729.1:0-1470 GCA_037380965.1 Deltaproteobacteria bacterium | reverse complement strand
AATAAAAAAGAACCGACGATTGAGATGGGAATGCCCATGGCCACCCAGAAGGCCAATCGAAGCCGCAGGAACAGAGCGAGAAGTATGACGACGAGGACCAGACCCTGCTCGGCGTTTCTCATCAGGAGATCGAGGCGGCTCTCGATGAGCAGTGACAAATCGTCCCATACGGCCAATCGAACACTCGGCGGAAGCGTCTCTTGCTTCTCCTTGACGTATTCCTTGACACGTTTGGCGATCTTCACCGCATCTTGTTTGTCCGTCTTGTCAACGCTCACGAGGACCGCGGGCTTGCCGTCCATGCGGGCCTGAATATCCACCTCTTCGAAGGTGTCGGTAATCTTGGCGATACGGCTCAGGGGGACGGTCGTTCCATCGAGTCGAGAAACCACCACGAGGTCCTGAAACTCCTTTGCCCGGTAGCGCCGTCCCTTGGTTCGAATGAGGATCTGGCCGGTGTCCGCTCGGAGCGTTCCGCCGGGCAGATCAAGGGTGTTCTTCTTGACGAGATCCGCGATCTGGGTAAGGGTGAGGCCGTATTTTCGGAGCGTCTCCTCAGGGATTTCGATTGCCACCTCATACTCTCGGTTTCCCTGAAGCTCCACCTGCGATATGCCCGGGATTGCGAGCAGATCGTTTTTGATCTCTTCGGCCATGCCGGTCAGCACCTGCTCGGGCACATCTCCGTACACGGCCACCTTTATGACACCTATCTTTCGGATAACCTCGACGGTCAGAGGTCGCTCCGAATCCTCGGGGAAGGTGTCAATCTGGTCCACCGCGTTCTTAACGTCATTGAGGGCACGGTTGACATTGGTACCGGTCTCGAGTTCCGCGATAACCGTGCCCACTCCCTCCACGGCCTTTGAGGAGATCTTCTTGATTCCCTGGATACCGGTCAGCTCTTCTTCGATCTTCGAACAGATCGACTCTTCGATCTCTTCTACCGATGCGCCCTTGTAGATGACCGTTACTTGAATCGTATCGAGGGAGAATTCCGGAAACATCTCCCGGCGCATGTTCCACGCGAAAAACCCGCCCACGACAAGGAGGAAAACCATGAGCAGGTTGGCAACAACGGGCCTCCCAACGCCCCACTCGATAACCTTTTTTATCACGCTGCTGTTCCCGAAGACTGCATATCACCCGTCACTGCATGTTCCCTTCCCGGGAGGCCGGTCCCGGAGAGACATCATGAGCCGCTCTCCCGTACGTCACGCCCCCGGCTTTCCGGCGTGAGGCCCCTCTTGCCTCTCCAATGCATGTCGATTCTTCGCATCGTGTTCCCGAACGTTGCATCCGCCTCTCCGACCCAGGCGATTGACCGCAAGAGCGGGCGGTCGATCATGCCCATCCATCGGGTATGGAAGATCCTCTGCCCTGGATCATAATAGCCGGCTCAAAAAGCTCGCCAGCCTATTCCAGGGGCATGCGGTCAGTTTGACGAAGCGACACGAAGCTCCATTCCCG
>JARRRG010000728.1:685-3355 GCA_037380965.1 Deltaproteobacteria bacterium | reverse complement strand
ATTGTCTCTGGCATTCACATCCGCACCTTTGGTCAGGAGCAGCTCGACAACGTCTCCATGACCGTTGGCCGCGGCGATATGAAGAGCCGTCTGTCCCGATTCACTTCTCGCGTCGATGTCAGCGCCTCTTTCCAAAAGCAGGTCCGCGGTGGCAGCCCATCCCATCGCCGAGGCCCAGGTCAGCGCGGTGTACCCCCTCGAATCCCGCTGATCCACAGGGGCGCCACTGTCCAAAAGGAGTCTCACTACCTGAGGATTTCCGCCTCTCGCACTCCAGATCAACGGAACGTTCCCGCATCCGATGCACGCGCCTCGCTTGAGAAGGAGCTTCACCACATCCCGGTGTCCCCTGTAGGATGCGTAGATCAGCGCTGACCACGAGCCTCTCCTGCCGTGAGACTCAATGTCCGCCCCCTTTTCGAGAATCTCTCTCACTTTCAGTGCATTTCCCTTGTTGGCCTCGCGGATAAGCCCTATTTCCAGCTCTCCGCCCCAGGTGCATACGGGGTAGAGATACCAGAAGACCCACATCACACACGCAATTCGAAAAAACGCGGCCCGCATCGGGATTTCCTTTCTCTTCGCACGGAGAGCACGCGGTCTCATGTTTGAACGACCGATGTTCAGCTTTTCAGGATATCCGTCACGAGACTCGTATCCCCCAGGAACCCGAATCCGGGCGGTTCCGGCGACGACCTGGGAGCGGTACTCCAGGCTCACGAGAAGTATCCGCTCCGCGGCTTCCTCAAAAGCGAATCGGTCTCATCCCCCCCAACAATCGATTTCTTAGTTGGAATCGTTTCTGTTCAAGTCTGTCCTGCTCACGGACATCGAACAGATGTTCAAGACAAGGTCTTCCATGATCGATCGGGGTGAAACACTGCCTACTTTCGTCGACTTCATCAGCACGTCGGCCTCAAGTATTGCCTCCATGATACGAACAAGTATCTCCATGGGAAATCGCTGGGCATCCTTGAGATACAGGTACAGAGGATAATCCTTCATGGAGAGAAGATTGAATTTTCCCTTTGTCGCTTTGTCGGCGCGCTCCTCACGCGCCTTCTTCGCGACGGGAACGAATCGCTGATAGGACATTCCGGCCTTCCAATAAGGCCTGAATGTCGTAAACAGAAGCTCACGCGCGACCATGAGCCTGCGATATTCATTGGCTATTGCCGCCAGAGTCTGAAGGGGGTGGGCGACAATCTTGAGATTGTCATCGAGCGCGGTCAGGCATCTCCGGGTCTCGCCGGTCCGCAGCGCGCGGGTAATCTCATAAAATGCCGCCTGGTGAAAATCGGCAAAGAGTTCTTCAACATCCTCAGAGCCAATTTCCCCGCGGTCTCCCACGTACGCGATCAGCTTGGCTATTTCGCTCTGAAGCCTCCGCAGCTCGTTGCCGGTCCGCGCGTACATCTTGTCGATGGCCGGCTGGGAAATCGTCTTTCCCGCCCGGTCAAGCGCCTGCCGGACCTGTTCCTCGAAAAAGGATCTCTCCATTCCGGCGCCAAATTTCTCCTGCCGAATCGCGCACTCCACGACACGCCCGTGTTTTTCCACCGCCTTGTAGAGTCTCTTGCGTTTATCCACTCCGGACGCGGTAAAGATGAGTATCGTGTCAGCGGGAAAAGACGATTTGATCAGCTCCTCGACATCAGCTTCGTCAGCCCGTGATTTCACGGCCTCACCCGATTCGAGAAAGGACTTGGCGACCTGGAGGAGCGTCTCGGCCTTCTCGCGCCCCGCGGAATCGTCAAGCACTTCATTGAGCCACTCCGATCCTCGAGCCATATCCCGGGGATCGAGACCCACTACGCCCAGCAACTGCGCGAGGGCCCGATGAGCTGCTTTGCGATCGTTCGTCTTCCACGAGCGCTCCACTTTTTCCGTGAGTCTCTTCCGGTCTGTGCCTCCCATGAAAAGAGAGGTCTGATCAACCTGCACTACTCGGCAGCCGCCGAAAAGGGAGGGAGTGAAAAGCTCTGTGGAAAGCTCGGATATATCGAGATTGTTTCCGTCGAGCACCACCAGATTAGTGGCGCGACGCTCCGGATCGAGAAGTTCCGAAACGAGCCGTTCGACCTGTTCCTTGACAAGGAATTCATCCCCGTAAAAGAGATGAACGGACGGCACCGCCTCGCTCCTCGAATCAGTAGGTGATTTCTTTTTCATTGGGGTCGCGTATCCCCGCGTTTCAACGGGGGAAGGGGGATTATCGAAGACCAGAGGATTGCGCGCCGGTCGTCTCGTACATTCCTGGCTCGCGCTCGGCAAGGCTGCGCGCCAAGGTGGAGCAACCGGAACCATTTTCTTGAGAATGCCTGGGAATTCAGGAAAAGACCGGAGAGCGGACGCGCTCTGAGATCGCAATGGTTGAAGAGTCTGCCCCACAATATCCCCCCCAATGTCGACAAGTTATGAACGACGCGGAAATCTATTTAGACTCGGCCTTTTCTTCCTTCGGTTTCTCAGCCGCTTCAGGCTGGGAAGGGGTGGAAGCGGGGGACGAAGAATCATCTTCGCCTTCCATGGTCTTCTTGAACGTCCTGATTCCCTTGCCGATGCCGCCCATGATTTCCGGGATCCTCTTGGCCCCGAATATCAGCACGACAATAAGAAGTATAAGAATTAGCTCCCAGGGGCCTGGCATTCCCATGGGTTCTCCTCCGG
>JARRRG010000728.1:0-654 GCA_037380965.1 Deltaproteobacteria bacterium | reverse complement strand
AGTTTCGGCGTCAAACATAACCATGGGCTGGGAGGCCGCGCGAAAGGCGACGGAGGTGTCCGATTGTGGACAGTTGCCTATCCCATTGATTGGACTTGCGTTTATGGCTGCGAGTCCTCTCAGGGGTGTCCAATTCTGGACAGTGTCCGCTCGACGAACCTTCGGCTGGCGTACGGCTAACTTATGGATATTGCACAACACTTCGGACTGACTCGGCAGTTGGCATCCCAGTTGCATTTAGATCGGCATGAAAACTGAAAAAGGATTGGAGCATGAGTCAAAACTCCGAGAAACTTGAAACAGCCAGAGATCGCCAAGAGGAGATCATCGCCACCCTTATTAACCCGATCCACGTTTTTTCAGGCGCGGTATCACCCAAAGACTACGTAAACGCTCAAAAGCAGCTCATCCGGGACTTCGGGGAAGAGATCTACTTTAACTGGCAGCTTGAGATTCTGCATGCGGAAATTGCTTCGATCATCGAGGAGATCAAGCTGGAGAACAACGGTCTTCGTCCCAACACCAGTGTCGTGGCTCAGGCATAGGCACGCGCTGGAGTGGAGGTCCCGTTCCGATATAGAAAGCTTACGCAGTCCTCATCCCCACAAACCTATGCCACATCCTCTCAACGGGGCTTCACCGTGGAGGAAAAGG
>JARRRG010000727.1:0-3023 GCA_037380965.1 Deltaproteobacteria bacterium | reverse complement strand
CCCTTGTAAAAAATGGCATAATGATCGTCAAGAGAGGAATCCAAACCGATGCCGGCCGGGTGATCGTCCTGCCTGAACCTCGAGAAAATGCCGAACGCGTCGACCGCATGTCCCATGGTGTAGATGTCCGCGTCGATGTTCCCCCGACTCGACACGTTGGTTCGCTAAACCGTGAAGACTGAACGCGCAAATCCATATTGGAGAAACAGGTCCGCTTGCCCGTCAATATGCTCGAATAACGTCTTATTTGTAAAAACGTGAGGCTTGCCGCTCGCGACCCAGCCACCGCCAACTTCCCCCGGAAGAAGTGATGTCATATCGGGTGTTCCGGCGAATGGATAGCCGGGCACGGCCAGGCAGACGACTGCCGCTAAAAGAAGAAGCCGGTTGCATCTCATGTGAAACTCCGGTTCCGGAACGGTACCTCTACGCCATAATTCGTTTCACCAGGTCCATGTGGGCCCGTATATCGAGGCCTCTCCTGCAGGTGATGGAGCAGGAGGAGCATTCCGCACATTGTTTACTTTTTTCCAGGAGACCGCTTTCTTGAAGAGCTTCTGCGACAAGATCGTCGTTGTTGTACCCGTCGTGATACATAACCACCCTCAAGAGATCGGTATGATCCACCCCGTAAGGACAATCTCCGCGACAGTCTCCGCACATGGTGCAAATCCTCCCCTGGAGGTATGAATCATACTGCTCGAGTGAATCCGCGTCGCTTCTTGAAAAAGCTCTTCCCATGACCGCGACACATTGGTCGATCGGTTCGATTGTGGTAACCCCCGGAACGGCCGTCGACACATTCCGGTCCATGACCACATATTTAAGTGCGGCTTGATGAGGGTTGAGACCGCGCATCCTCGCGGCCTTGTATCCACCGGCCTGAGTCTTCATGGCCACGACCCCGATCCCTGCTTTCGCTGCAAGCGCGATAGCCTCCTTGAGCTTTTTCGAATGAGTGAAGTTGTACGATACCAGAGCCACATCGTGGCAACCGCCTTTCACCGCGGCTTTCAGGAGGGACGCCATGTTGCTGTGCGCGGAGAAGCCTGTGAATCGGGCCTTGCCTTCCTTTTTCATGGCCTGGAGGAACTCGATAGTCGCGGGCTTGCACACCTGGCCGGGGGAGTTGAGAGAGTGCGCGAGCAGTACGTCGACGTAATCGGTACGAAGACTTTTCAGGCTCTTCTCGACATTTTCGCGGTTCTTCTTGTTGCTCGATGTGAGGACGACCTTTGTCTGGATAAGCACCTTGTCCCGCTTTCCACCAAAAACCTTGCCCACCATCACTTCGTTTCTACCATGCATGTAGATGCGTGCGGTGTCGTAGAAATTCACGCCGAGATCAAAGGCGCGAAGAAGCACCGCGGGATCGTTGCAATTCATTACTCCCATACCGACCACGGTTACCTTTAAGCCGGTCTTTCCGAGGATCCGATATTCAACCGCCTGATTTGTTGACTTTTTTGCAGAGGAATGAGCCGCGCTCACCAACGGAGCGGTTGCCAGTCCCAAGAAAGCTGACGTTGCCCCTTTCACAAAGGTTCGTCGTCCGATCCTCTTTGACATGATGGTCTCTCCCTTTGGGCAATCAAGGCTTCCGGCGCCGGTCTCTGCCGCCGAGGCCTAAAGAACCAATGATAGAAACATGTTGGAACGTACGAATCGCCTTATCTCCCCTTTATCACGGACGAACAGGCCAGTCAATGAAACCGTGTGCCGACGGAGAACTATGGTCTGTTGGTTAGTCGGCCAGGCCGTAGTGCCGAGAGCCTTCAAATTTGTCTCATTATACGGCTCTGGCGGTGTGTGGTCGCCTTTTGGCAATCGGAAACAGAGGTCTCAGCATTTGAAGGGTATTACCGGAATAGTGGGTCGCGCCCGGGTCACACGGCCGGTGATCCCATCGCGAGAAAAGTTGTCGATCTGGTGCCTTACGCTCTTTTTTTCCCGTCACGCCGGCGAAGTAGTCTGGTGATCCGTCCCGCCTCTGACCGGTACTCTCTGCCCCGGACCCTACGCTTCTGTGACGAGCACCTTCCGTTTCTTCAAATCCTCGAGCACATCGTCAAGTTCGAGGTCTTTGAGGGTTTCTTCCAGCGGCACCCCTTCGCTACTCCATTTCCTATGTTGATAATAGTTCTCCAAGAGAGCGCGGTACTTCTCCTTGTCCAGGACAGCTCCTTTCTGCGGGCCGCTGGGTACCGGTTCCTCAAAAAACCTCGCGGGCGGATAATCATCACGGGCGCGTGCCCCGAATCTTGCTTGCATGGCCCGCTCAACCGTATAGATACGGGTCCCGCATTTTCTCATGTCCTTCCAGGAGTAATTCAGACCGGTGACGGCATTGAAGTATTCAGTCATCTCTTCCAGGCCGACGGCCATGCCTTCCCACGCGGTATGACGTTTACAGATTCCCAGGGAATCGGTTACCGCGCAGTAGTCTTCCATAAATGCCACGTATTCCTCTTTGCCTTCGTATTTATTTCCATCGGACAATCCCAGATCGAGAAACCTCTGGGCCACCTCATTCGGTATTCCAATGATATCCTCGGGACGTTCTTGTTGCAGCCAGATGTCGGTATTTACTCCTCTCAGGTGATCACTTCCCCTTGTGGACGTCCCGTGCGAAAGGGCCGCGCCAATGCCCATAAGCCGATTGTCCCCTGATGACTGGGTCATTCCCTTGATTTGAATGACATACCGGGTCAATTTTTCCACCGGGATGCCCTTTTTCTTCGAAATATGAGCGGCAAAGGACAAGATATTGTTCGCGAGCTTGTCGCCGAACTCGCCTTCCCTGCGGGCCACTCGGTTTATAGCCTCTATGGTGTCATCGTAATCGCCCCAACCAAGAATCAGACCGTCCGTATCGGAGGCGTCTATGAGACCGTCCTCCCACCAGTGCCTTAATGTATTGAGCCAGTTTGACACCTGAACGATATCCAGTCCCAAATCGTTCATCAGGGTGTTGATGTACAGAATGGCCTCGAGGTTCGTGCCTCCCGCGCGGGATCCGAATC
>JARRRG010000726.1:0-4086 GCA_037380965.1 Deltaproteobacteria bacterium | reverse complement strand
CGAGGTCGAGGGCTTGCAGCGATTTGAAAACACCGCCGAAATTCCCGATGGGAGTTCGGCTCGCGGCGACGACAAAGACGTCATTGGACATGGAAGCCCCTCTTGGTTGGTGGAGCGCAACCCGTTGCGATGGTGGAATGAAAGGGCGATGTTATGGAAGCGAACAGGAGACTGCGGGGACTAAACTAAACGTTTAGTCTGGTACTGTCAAGAACCTTTCCTCTCCCGCCAACCTCCGGGCGCCGCACCCCCACTCATCCCCCCAACCCTACACTCAATGCCCCACCACCGGCTCTCGCGAAAAGGACCCAGGAACTCGTGGACAATCACCCGACAGCGATCATCGTGAACGCCGGGCCAGCACACGATCCGTACCGGAGGCCGAGACCGCATGATCAAAGGGCTTTTCGGAGACAGGTACCGGGTGAGGGTGGTATGATGGAAAGGAGCGGGACGCGCCGGTGGAGAAGAGAACGGTTCAGCGCCACCAATGCGGAGGGACGATTGAGCCGCTTCTCCACAGAAAAGCGTTGCGGGAAGTGAGGTCTCACGTGATGAGCGTCCGATCGATGAGTTTGGAGGTGCTCCAGGAGGTGGCCCGCGAGCTCAACCACGTGTTGAAGGGAGGGTTCGTCAACAAGGTCTACCAGCCGCTCAGCCGCGAGATCGTGCTCCGGGTCCGGGTCGCGGGCGCCGGAGAAAAGAGGATCATGATCAGTGCGGATCCCCTCATGGGGCGTGTTCATCTGACCGATCTGAAGATTCCCAATCCTCCCCGTCCCCCGCGATTTTGCGCGTTCCTCCGGGCGCATCTCCAGGGAGCACGGATCACCGGGGTGACCTGCGCTCCTGACGACCGGGTCTTTTGCATCGGGACGGTCCGGGGACCGCGGGAATCAGCCCTGGAGAGGGACCTCGTACTCGAGCTTCTGGGCCGCGATTCCAACATCCTCGTGATCGACAGGGCATCCGACCTGATCATGGAATGTCTTCACCGCATCCCCGAAAAGGAAACGGGAAAGAGAGTCGTGCTGCCGGGCTGCCGCTATCTGCCTCCGCCGAAGCCCCAAGGACAACATCACCCGGTTGATCACGGATCGGAAGATCGGGAAAAAGTCCCTGGTATTTGCACGGAACCGGATGGCAGGCGGTCGCTTACCCTCTCCGCGAGGCAACCCCGCGACGAGGTGTTCTCATCGATGAATGAAGCCGCGGAGGCCCTGTTTGCACCTGCGCAGAAATCGGTGCTGCTGGAGGGGTATCGGAGAGACCTTTCGGCCCGGGTAAAGGCGAGGATCCACTCTCTCGAACGGCGGATCAAGAAGATAGAGGAAGACATTGAACGATCGCGGAAGCTCTCGGCCAGACAAGAAGAAGGGGAGCTCCTCAAGGCGAATCTTGGACGAGTGAAACGGGGCATGCAGGATATCGTGGTGCAGGATTGGGAAACCGGATCGGATCGGGCAATCATCCTGGATCCGGCTCTCAATGCAGTGGGAAACATGGAGTGGATCTTCAAGAAAGCGGCCAAGGGCAAACGCGGGGAGAAGATCTCCCGGCAACGCCTCGCAGCGACTCTCGAAGAGAAGAGCGCGCTGCAAGAACTCCTCTTCTTCATCGAAGATGCTCAGGACGTGACGGAGCTCAATAGCCTCGCACAGGAACTGCCCGAGTCGCGGGGAGGCGCGAAGTCCCCAATCTTGCCGGGCAAACAGCGTGACCGGACCCCTGTCGCACCTCTTTTTCATGAGTTCCGGTCGCCTTCAGGCGGCGTGATACTGGTTGGCAAAAGCGGAAAGGGAAACAATTTCCTGTTGCGGGAGAAAGCACGGAAGGGGGATCTCTGGTTTCACGTCAAAGGGATGGCAGGCGCTCACGTTCTCCTTCCGGTACGAACAAAGGAAGCGCCGCGCGTAGAGGACAAAGAGCGCGCCGCGGCCCTGGCGGTGCATTTCTCCCGTGCCCGCGGAGGGGGGAAAGCGGAGGTAATGGTTGCGGACGTGAAAGATGTGACCCGGCCGAAAGGTGCGGAACCCGGACGGGTGTCAGTGAAGAGCTATGTGACGATCTATTCAGAGGGCTCTGATCTTGGGGAAACGATCGAGCGGAGCTCGAAGAGCGGCGGCATTGCCCGGACTCTGATTTGTCGATCACTTTTTTGAACGCCAGTTCGGCCCTGTGCACCATGCTGTCGTCGAGGTCCGTGTCCTTGGTCTGGTTGAAAAAGCACATTCCTATCATATAGTTGGCGCGGTCCGCGTCCTTGTGGTTGGGGAAGAGCTCGAGAAATTGCGAGTACCGGGCGACTGCCTCATCGTATTTTTGATTCTTGAAATTGGAGTCCGCGATCCTCTCGTAGACTTCGGGCATCTTCTCGAAATCGGGGTACGCAGACTTGAGGCGGTCATACAGATGTGCAGCCCGGGAGTAATCTCCTTGCTCGAACCGCTTTTGCGCGGCCTCGTACAGCTCTTGGGCTGAGGCTTCGTTCTTGACGGTCGTGCTCTTCCATATTGACGGACATCCCGCAAGCAACAGGGTCAAGAGAGCCGCCAGGACAGCGCAAAATTCATGTCGGAACATCGCGCACCTTCGCCGACTGGTTGAATTCGCTAGCTCTGTACCAGTGGCCGAATGCTCTGTCAAGAAAACTCCTCCCCGGCTGACAAGACCTCAGTACGTCCTGTGAAGGATTCTCTCAGCGAGTTTCATCAGCGCTTGTTTCTCCTCTGAGTCCGGAAAGACCTCGAGGAAACCAGTCGATTTCTGGAGATAGGTCCTGCTCTGCTGCAAGGTATCTTCGATGCCTCCCCGGCGATGGAGGAAATCGCGGACCCAGCCAAGATCCTTCCCGTCGGCCCGTTTCCTCTGGATCAGTTCCCCAATTCGATCTCTCTCATCATTATCGGCTCGTTTCAAGGCCGAGATCAGGGGGAGGGTAAGCTTCCCTTCTTCCAGATCCTTGCCCGGGTTTTTGCCCATCGTCTCTTTATCGGACCGATAATCGATAACGTCATCGGTCATTTGAAACGCGATTCCAAGATTGAATCCAAACTGAGCCAGCGCGTCCTCCTGTTCGCTGCTCAGACCGCCCAGAATTGCCCCTCCGCGGCAGGCCGTCTCCATCAGAATCGCGGTCTTGTCGATGATAATCTGCAGGTAATCTTCTTCCGTGACGTCGAGGTTCCCGATATTCATCATCTGGAAGAGCTCTCCTTCGCTCAGCCGTTCCGTTGTCTCCGACACGATTTTCAGAATGCGAAGGTTGTTCAGGGAAGTGAGCACGGAGAAGGCCTTGGCCAGTATGAAATCCCCTCCGAGCACACACATCTCATTGGACCACAGCGTGTTTGCCGAGGGGAGACCACGTCGGGTGTCGGCTTCGTCAACCACGTCGTCGTGGAGCAGCGTGGCCGTGTGGATGCACTCGATCGCGGCTGAAAGCTTGAGCGCGTCAAGGCCCGTATAGCCTCCCAGCCGGGCTGAAATTATGGTCAACTGGGGCCGTATTCTCTTGCCGCCGCTGTTCATGATATGAGCGCCGATTTCGAGGGCTACGGGGACGCGACTTTGAAGCTGCTCCAGCAGCTCGTCCTCCAGGCGCTTCATATCGAACTGAATTGATTCAAGCAGATCCACGTGGGCCTCCTTCGACGCGTAACGCTTCAATATATCATGCCCTCCGGCCTCCGGCAATGTACGCGGCATTATGCTTCTGCTCCGCCATTCCTTCTCTTCGGTTGCGGGCTGAGCCCCCGTTGATGCATGGCAATGGATCGAGGAATCTTTCCGTGCCGGAAACCTTTTGTTTCTCGATACGGCATGGTAGTAATTATACACGGAAAAGCATCCGATACGCCTGCTCTATCATGAAGATATTACCGCCATTATGCGTTTCTTTGAGTCTGCTTGCCGTCTTGTCTCAGGGCACTGGCTTGAGCGCTCAAGCGGCCGAGGACTTCGCAGAAGGGATTGCCCTGCGTATCGAGCAGAAAAACCGGCAGGCGACCGAGGCGTTCCGGCATGTGCTTGCAGCTTCTCCCAACCATGTCGCCGCGCTCGTCCAGTTGGGAGCTGCTCTCGAGG
>JARRRG010000725.1:0-3070 GCA_037380965.1 Deltaproteobacteria bacterium | reverse complement strand
CTTTGACGAAAATTTCGGTTGCGTGTATCTTCCGCCACTATGAAGAGTAAGAGGAACCCTCCCCGAATAGGCGTGGTTGGCGCAGGCCACATGGGACGTCACCACGTGAGGATTGTATCCCAGGCCCCGGACGTAATCCTCGCCGGCCTTTACGACACCGATCCGTCCGTCATGCGGCATTTGTCGAGCGAGTACGAATGCAGAGCCTATGAGACCCTTGATGAGCTTCTGAAGGACGTGGACGCTGTCACCGTAGGCGCTCCCACCTCAGAGCACGTTAACATAGGCGAGAAGTGCCTGAAACGTGGAAAGCATGTCATGATGGAAAAGCCTCTCGCGGACTATCCGGACGGTGCGGCCCGGCTGGTCGGGCTCGCCCACGAGGTTGGGGCCATACTGATGTTGGGGCATGTGGAGCGGTAATTTCTCCGAGAAGAGCGGGAAGAGATCGTGTCGGTCGACGCCCGGCGCTTGGCGCCCTTCGATGGCTCCAGATGCCTTGACGTGGACGTCCTCTACGATCTGCTCATCCATGATATCGATCTGGCGCTGGAAATCATCGACTCCCCTGTCGTGCGGGTCTCCGGGACCGGACGACCGGTCTTCTCGTCTCAAATCGACGTGGCTCATGCTCGCATCGAGTTTGAGAACGGCGCAGCGGCTGTTTTCTGGGCGGGAAAATGCTCCGCAAAAAAGGTTCGCTCCCTCACGGTTACCACCCCCAGTCGCTATTTTGAGGCCGACACACTCGCCCAGTCGCTGACTGTCCATGAAGCCGCGGAGCTCCCCTCCCTCGAAGAGGGACTGTGCTTCATGGGGGACATCGAAATCAAGGCCATCGACATCACCGCGGACGAACCCTTGCGCCTGGAGCTGGAAGACTTCTTCCACGCGGTCCGCACCGGCCGTCCCCCTCTCGTTGACGGCTCGAGAGCCCTTACGGGCTTGAATACCCTGGACCTCATCTCCCGATCGATCACCCTGCAGTCCGACATACGAATGGACGGATCGAACTAGCTTGTTCGCGATCCCTACACCTTCAGGCCAAGGTTTCTCTCGGGTTGGGCTACGAGGGGCGGCAGCTGGCTGTCCCGGCAGGAGCCGATCTTTTCCCCCGCGTTTTGAAGAAAAGTCCCGGCTTCAGGGTTTGCCTTTCAGGACGATGGAGATGACAAGCCACAGGCTGAAGAATGAGGCGATGGCAAACCCGCCGAGACCGAGAATGGGAATACCCAGGAGTCGGGGCTCGACGCCGGAGTGCACGATCACCGATGATGCCAGAACAGCGGCCGCAATCACGATGCTGAGCGCGATGTTCTTTGAGGCCTCATTGAATTCGCGAAAGGCATCGTGGAGCCCTCTGTGCTCGACAACCACCTTAAGCTGGTTGTCCCTCATGGCGCGGGTCAATTCCCTGAGGTCCGAAGGCAGCTCGCGGATAAGTCGCAGGAGATCGTAAGAGCTCTGGACCAGCTTCCTCCCTATGAAACTGGGACCGTAGGAGGTCATAACCATCTCTCTGATGAACGGTCCCGCGACTTCGACGGCGTCAAATTCGGGGTCTAATGTCCTTCCCACCCCATCGAGGGTAACCAAAGCTTTTCCCACCAGGAGAAAGTTTGAAGGCACCTGGATCTGGAACTTGCGGATGAGTCTGTTGATGTCCTCGATGATCGACTTGATGCGCAGCCTCTTGAGAGGGATGCGATAGTACCGATCGAGAAAGAGGTTGGCTTCCTTCAAGAAACGGATTCGGTCCAAATCTTCCGGGAGAGCGTTCATTCCAATCAGGATATCCGTAATGATCTCGAGGTCCCTCCTGATCCCCGCTGCCACCAGCAACACGAGATTCTCCCTTGTGTCCTCGTCAAGCCGTCCGACCATGCCACAGTCGAGGAAGCACACCTTGTCCTCGCCGACTATCACGATATTACCGGGGTGGGGATCGCCATGGAAGAAGCCGAATTCCAGGATCTGCCTGAGGATCGCTTCAGCGAGGTGGCGGACTACACGACGAGTGTCAATGCCTTGCACGCGGAGCTCATCGATGAGGGAAACCTTGATCCCTTCAATCCGCTCCATGGTGAGAACGCGCTCCGTGGTCTGGTCCCAATGAACTTTCGGAAAAACGACGTACGGGTAGGTTGCGAAATCCGATCGAAATCGGTCGATATTTTCGCCTTCCCTCCGAAAATCGAGTTCTTCGATGACCGCGTTTCGGAATTCTTCCACCACGTCGACGGGTCGGTACATCTTCTACCACCCGGTGAACCAGGCTGAAGTCGATGGCGGCGACCTTGTCCTGCAAAGAAGCCAACTCTTGCACCCACTTGGCCGGTAGGATGTCCTGACGGGTAGAGAGCAATTGGCCGAGCTTAATGAAGGCGCCTCCCAATTCTTCCAGAGCCTCTCGGAAACGAATGGGGGTCTTACGGTCCAGCTCTCGATCGGCTGTGGCCTGGCCGCGAGTCACTGCTGACTTCAAATATTTGGCAAGGTTCATCCTCTCCAGGAGGTCGCCGAATCCGTGGCGGAAGAACACGGTCAGGATCTCCTGGGTTCGGAAAAGGTTGGTCACCATTTTGGAAAGAGGCATGATCGTCCCCGGAGGATCTGTGTCTGTCCGGCCGACGAGTTCGTGGCTGCACCACCGTGTGGATCGGATGCGGTCAAACCGGCAGACCTGCTGAGTGCCTCCTGCACGGAAGAGGCGAAGAGTCGACGTGTTCCCAAGCTCGCCCGGCCCCGGGTCGTAGGAATTCTACTCGGCTGTCCCACCCCCGGAGGCCCTTGTTCACGAAGCCCGCGATTCGCGAGCCAACTCGATTTCCGGGGTGGGAAAAGGATCGACCACCACTGAAGCTTCCTTTTTTTGCGGACTTGGGGTATTATCTACTGGTATGATATCACTATATAAGCCTTGGAGTAAGGAAGCACTCAAAATATCGTAGCGTAACCGTGTCAGCTCGTGGCTTCTCGATACCCTCCCAAGACTCCGTTCGCGCCGGAACCGGCAGGTAGCGGCTGCGGTTGCGGGAGTCGAGGGCAGCAAGGACGCCAAAAGCAAAAG
>JARRRG010000724.1:0-3279 GCA_037380965.1 Deltaproteobacteria bacterium | reverse complement strand
CCGTTTCCGTACGGATCGGTGCTGTGCGTCCCCTTGGAAGACGTGGTGGAGTTCCGGCAGACATCAGGAACCACCGGAAAGCCGGTGTACCAGGCGGACACGTGGGCTGACTGGGAGTGGTGGTCCGAATGCTGGGGTTTCATCCTCTGGAGCCAGGGGTACAGGCCCCGTGACCGGGTTTTCATTCCCTTTGGGTACAATGTGTTCGTGGCGTTCTGGGCGGGTCACTACGCGGTCGAGAAGATCGGATGCGAGGTGGTCCCGGGAGGCGTGCTCGACACGGTTGCACGGGTTTTGAAGATACAGGAGCTGAAGGCCACGGCCATGATGGGAACGCCGACGTACATTTTGAACATGGCTGACGTGTCCCGTGCCAAGCTGAACCTTGATCCTGCCGGCTCGACCATCAGCAAGATCACGTGCGCGGGTGAGCCCGGCGCATTGATCCCGGCCACCAAGCGTCGCCTCGAGGAGTCCTGGGGCGCCAAGGTGTACGATCACGCGGGCGCGACCGAGATCGGTGCCTGGGGATACGAATGCGAGCATCAACCGGGCGGCCTGCACGTGAATGAGGGGATGTTTCTCGTCGAGATCGAGGATCTGGAAACAGGAGATCTGATCGAAGAACCAGGTCGCACCGGCAAAATGATCATCACCGCGTTTGATCGATTCGCCCAACCATGCGTGCGCTTTGATTCCAAGGACATCATCGAATGGGCAGGAGAGCCATGCGCGTGCGGCCGTTCATTCAGACTCGTCAATGGCGGGGTGCTGGGCCGCGCGGACGACATCACCAAGGTCAAAGGAGTGCTCCTCGCTCCAACGGCCATCGAGGATGTGGTACGCTCCATGCCGGAGCTTTCCGACGAGTACGAAGTGATCGTAGAAAGAAGAGGCGATGCCGACTACATCCTGCTCAGGGTGGAGCTTGCCAAAGGCGCGGATCGGGAGCTCTCGGCACACATCGAGTCCAAGCTGCAAACCGAATTGCGCCTCCGAACGAATCTCGGATATGACCTGGAAATTCACGAGTACGGCTCCCTTCCCCGGTACGAAGTGAAGGCCAGGCGGTTCAAGGATCTGAGAAAATAGACCACAAGGTGTACAACCCGAGTCCGACCTCTTCAACACCCCTCTTGTGGGCGTATCCCTCGGAGGGACGGACGATCGAGTGAACGGAGCGCTGACCAATGGACTATCAGATCCAACAGAAGGAACTCTCCGAAAAAGTTGAAGCTCTGTACCGGCTTGCGGACGAGATCTTCAACGCATCAGAGGATTTCCCCGCGATAAATCGTAATGCCAAGCGGGTACTGGGCGCCGCTCAGGCCATGAGAATGAACCTCGAGAATCCGGAGGATTGACGCGGGCCCAGGCTCCGGAATTCAGGCACCGCGATTCGATCTCGCGCGCGGCCGTTATGTCACGCAATGAGGTCAGCGTGGTTCTGTCTCCGAAGGGAATTGACGTTCCGCGGTGCTCATCGTACCAGCGTCAAGCTTCGTGAGCGAAGGCCGCGGGCGGCAAGGACCGTTGCCCGGATGAACAGCTCAGCGGCCGTGAGGCAGAGGATCGACAATGTGGCCACTCACTATCTTGCTTATCGTTGATGTGATTTTTCTGGCTGTCTTCGCGCTGTTCACGTACGAGTCGATTCGAGACCAGGAGCAACGGGCCCACAAGGTGGGCATGGGTGGAGCCGCGGTCATGATCGTACTCGCCGCGTTGATCCTGGCCGTGCCGGTCCTTCGGTGGCCCATAGCAGTGCTCTTCGGTGTTGTCATACTGCTCGGCCTGCTCTTCTTCATCCCTGGCAAGCCTCATCCGAATGCCTTGAAAGGATCGCTGGGATCGATGGTGGGTGAGGTTGAACGAGTGGACGAGCGCGACACCGTATTCGCGCGTAACCGGTCTTTGACGCCCGGTTCGGAGGTGTACCGCGGGCACAGACCCAACGTTGCGATGGTGGCAACCACCTTCGCGCTGCCAAGCATGCTCGGGCCGCACGCGGAGCCGGAGCCTGACGCGTCCCATCCTCCGACGGAGCTCGATCCGCGTCGGGCCTCTGAGATTGTCAAGGGGCTCGCGCGGCATCTGGGAGCCTCGCAGGTCGGCATTTGCCGGGTGGATCCACGGTGGGCCTACTCGCGTCGGGGAGAGATTTTCTACAACAACTGGGAAGAGTGGGGAAAAGAGCTTCCAGAGCCCCTGCCGTATGCGGTGGTGATCGCAACGGAGATGGAAACCAAAAACGTCGGCGCGGGTCCGCACACACCCGCGGTTGTCGAGAGCGGTGTGAATTATGCCAGGGGAGCGTACATCACCACCATGCTCGCGGGATGGTTCGCGCATATGGGCTAACCATGCCGCTCGAATCGGACGAGCCTGTTGACCTGGGCGCGGACTCATTCTGCAAGGTGTGCAAGAAATGTGCGTTGTCATGCCCCTCCAATTCGATACTGGAAGGCGAAAAGATCGTACATAACGGCGTGAAAAAGTGGAAACTGAACGAAGCGACCTGCTTTGACTATTGGGGACGGGTGGGAACCGATTGCTCGATCTGTATGGGCGTGTGCCCCTATTCCCGGCCCAACAGGACAATCCATACGTTTGTACGGTGGATGATCGCGAGATCGCCCCTCGCGCGGAAAGTCTTTCCCCATATCGATAACATCGTTTACGGCCGGCGATGGAAGCCCCGACCGCCCGCGGACTGGATCGACTGGCGAAAAGAGGCCGGTTGAAGCTTCAAACGCGTGGAATCCGGCGGCAACTACTCATTCGGGCGGACGCAGCGCCCGCGGACTCTCCTGACGGCTCGAAACGGCCTCTCATTCTCAGGGGCGATGTCAGCCCGCTAGATGAGCCCCAATTTTTCGGCCTGTCGGAGAAGCTCATCCCGGAATTTGGGGTGAGCTATGCCGATGATTGCCAGAGCTCTGTCCCGTGTTGATTTCCCTTTCGCGTTGACGGTTCCGTATTCGGTTACGAGGTAGTGGGTATCCATTCTGGGAACGCTTACCACCGCGCCCGACTCTAATTGAGGCACTATTTTCGAGACTTCGCCGCGGTTGGCAGTGGAGCGAAAGGCAATGATCGATCTGCCGCCTTTGGAGTGGAATGCGCCCCTGACAAAGTCAAGTTGCCCGCCGGTGCCGCTGTACTCGGATCCGGCGAGGTATTCGGAGTTGCATTGGCCGGTGAGGTCGACCTCGATAGTTGCATTGATAGAGATCATGTTGTCGTTCCGGCGAATAGCGGCCGGGTCATTGGTATAGG
>JARRRG010000723.1:0-4401 GCA_037380965.1 Deltaproteobacteria bacterium | reverse complement strand
CTCAGCCAATGAGCGACCTGCTGGCGCTCTCCGCGATTCGCCTCCTCTCGGAATACCTTCCCCAAGCCTGGGCCGCGCCGGACAATCTCGAGGCACGGTCTCAGACCCTTCTCGGCGCGATGCAGGCTGGCATGGCCTTTTCAAATGCGTCGGTCGCGCTGGTGCACGGCATGTCGCGACCCATCGGAGCCAACTTTCACGTTCCCCACGGGGTCTCCAATGCCGCTTTGCTGGGTGTCGTCATGGAGTTTTCCCTTTTGGGCGCGCCCCGACGCTACGCGGATATAGCCCGGGCTATGGGACTGCACGTGGCCGGACTCACCCCCATGGAGGCCGCGCGGCTTGGCGCGAACATGGTACAGCAATTGATTGCGCAACTACAGATACCGGGCCTGGCCGCCCTCGGTGTAACGAGGGAAAAGCTCGATCCGCTGGTGTCCAAGATGGCGGAAGACGCAATAGCCAGTGGAAGCCCCGGCAACAATCCGCGCAAGGCAACCAAGGATGAGATTGTCGAGCTTTACTATGCCGCTCTCTAGAGTGAGCCATCCGAAGACAGCCGCCGTTCGGGCGGACTAATACAGGAGGAGACAGAATGGAACTTCCCGTGATGAAAATTTATATCAATGGTGAGTGGCTGGACTCTGACACCAAGGACTTTGGGGATGTCTGGTGTCCGGCCACAGGCGAGAAGATAGCCAAGGTCCCATACGGCACTTTTGCCGACGTGGACAAGGCCGCAGCCGCAGCCAAGGAGGCCTTTCCGGAATGGCGGGCGACTCCCCCTCTCACTCGCGCACGATACCTGTTCAGGCTGAAAGAAGCGTTCGAGGAAGCCTTCGACGACATCTCCAAGACGCTGGTCACCGAGGAGGGAAAAACCATTGACGAAGCCCGGGGCGAGGTACGACGTATGATTGAAAACGTGGAGCACGCCACCGGGGTCACCACCATGATGACGGGTTACTGCCTCGAGGACATAGCCAAAGATATCGATTGCTATGCAGAGAGACAGCCACTCGGCGTCTTTGGGTGTATTTGTCCCTTCAATTTTCCCGCAATGGTTCCGTGGTGGTTCCTGCCGTACGCCGTTGTCACCGGCAACACCTACATTGTAAAGCCGTCCGAGCAGGTTCCGATGACTCAGACCCGCATCTTCGAGGTGATCGATGAGGTCGGATTTCCCCCCGGTGTGATCAACATGGTGCATGGCTCCAAGGACATCGTCAACGGACTGCTCCGCCATCCTGACATAAGAGGGATTTCCTTCGTCGGGCAAACCGCGACGGCACGCTATATCTACGAAGAATGCGCAAAAACGGGGAAGCGGGTACAGGCGTTGGGCGGCGCCAAGAACGGTGTCGTGATCATGCCCGACGCGGACTTGGACGCGGGCTTGCCTTCACTCATCACCTCCTTCTACGGATGTGCCGGAGAACGTTGCCTGTCGGGATCCATCCTGATCTCGGTGGGAGAGGCGCACGACAAGCTTAAAGACAAGTTTGTAGCCGGGGCAAAAGCCATTAAAGTGGGCGATGGGCTTGACGGTTCTTCATCGGACCAACCGTCCTGGACGGTGTCACCCCGGATATGACGATCGCCAGAGAAGAGATTTTCGGTCCGGTGGTAAGTATGATAAATGTCAAGGATCTGGATGAGGCGATTGAGCTCATTAACAGCAGGGGCTTCGCTAATGCCGCGTGCCTGTACACCAGAAGCGGGAAGGTTGTGCGCGATTTCAAGTACCGCGTTCATCCCAGTATGGTGGGCATCAATATCGGAATCGCCGCACCGATGAGCTTCTTCCCGTTCGGGGGCTCGGGCGAATCCATGTTCGGCGACATAAAGGGCCACGGCCGGGAGGTCTTCCAGTTCTTTACCGATACCAAAGTGGTGATCACACGATGGTTCTAGAGAACGCAGAGCCCGTTTCCGGGCCGGACCCTATTCCAGCCAGCCAACCGCCGGGCCTCGTTTTAGAGAGTGGAGGATTATCATGCCGCTGAAGAATTTCGGGAGCATACTCAATTTTGCAGCCGAGTTGGAAGCCGACGATCAGGGCTTCTATCGAGCAGCGATGTCAAATCCCGCATGTGCGAAATATGAGGCGCTGTTCGAAGAATTTGCCAAAAATCATGAGAAGAACAAACAATTGATGCTTCGAACGTGTCGCGAAAGCGTGTGCGAAATGATCCTCGAGCCCATTGTTGACTTCACCCGCGAGCCCTTCCTGAGTGAACGCCAGGGCGGTGAGACCATGCCCGTCGAGAAGGTCATGGAAAAGGCACTGGAACTTGAAGGGAAAGCAGAGCGCTTCTACACCGAAGCAGCCGGCAAAATCAAGGCCTTGCCCGAGGTGGCCGGAGCACTCAACCGGACAGGAAAACGGCGAATCGCACAGAAAAAACGATTGGAAGAACTGGTCGAATAAGGGTCACCGTGAAGGACGAGCCAGTGACCCGGATTGCATGCGAGCTATGGCGATTACAGGCAGGATACTGACATGGCGTGAGTGTAAGCCGGTGGATTTTATCCGGCGGTGGGAGAACCTGGCCGAAGGGCCCGGCAGCCGGCTCTATGAAAGCCATCCGGGTGCCGAGCGCTTGACTCGGGCCCACCTGATTCGGCTCTACCCGTTGTGGAACGATCGGTCTCGACCTACGGCTCAGGACCGAAAGGAGGTGTCACTCCTTGCCTCGTCGCTCCAGGCCCTGAATGCATTTCGAGTCAAAGGCAGACCGCAGGAGACAGACGTCCTGGATCTCTATGACGAACTGACCCATAATGCAGGGCGAAGGCTCTCTCTCAAGCTTTTCGCCCTGCACGCGGCCCTTCCCCTGGTCTTTCCCCCCTTTTCTCGCGCTCGACTGGCTGCATACGAGGTTTTCACGGGAGAAACCGTCGGCAAGCCCCCTGTCTTCAATGAGGATCTGCTCCCCACAAATTTCGTGTACCAGAATTTTTTCTTCGGCCTCCTCAAAGCCGGTGTAGCGGACGCGGCACGGCTGGACCGGGCACTGTTGGCGGTGGGTCAGTTCATGGAACGATACGGTACCTGTGTGGCCGGTTGACCTCAGCGTTCACCTGTCTTTCCCCCTGAACCCGCGTCTGCGAGTGGCGGCAGAACCTCATGAAGAGTACGTGGCCGGACGGACATTGAACCGCGCGCAAGATCCCGGCACCCTGGGTTGCGAATGTGAGCTCAGTGTTGTCAAACAAGCGCCCTGACCGACCTCCCCTATGATTTTCACCTCTATGAGACCGCTTCAGGCCGTTCCGATCCCTATTGGTTCCCGAAAAAGGGAACACCAGCGGAACAGGCACGTAATGCTGCGGATCAGCGCTCCCCACCCATCAGTGCTGCGCGAAAATTGAACGACTCGGCCGGGAATTCCATGAAAGACTCGGGCCGGAGCATAGCTCGGAATCGGGAGGGCGGTTGATTGACGGGGACCGGCCCCTGTTGGATGACCTGTCTGCCGTTGCATGGACGAGCCGCGGGGAAGAGGAATGCCGCGACAACCCGGGATGTGAATCTTTTCACGATTGCCTCAGTGTGGAACATGGGGTATTTTGGCGGAGGTCGAAAGACGGGAATGGAGAGCGTTCCAAAGGGCCGCAGACGCGTAGCATGTATCATCGCCTGCTCAGCCGATATCCTTTACTCCGGGTTATTCCTCTCACCGCACTCCTCTGCCTAGTGGGGATCATAGTCCCCTTCGCCCTGTTGAGCCTGATCGTCCTTGTTGCCGCGCCAGGCTTTCACTCTTTCGATTGGACAGGCGTGGTTTTCCTGAGCTTCCTCATTTGCTGGCTTGCCGCGCCCCTCGGCGTCTCCGCTGCTTCAGGAAACCCCGCGGTGGACTGCCAGCGAGACTGAGATCTTTGCTGCCGGTGCCAAGGGGACCGCCAGCCAGTGAAAAAAGGTAACAAATCCGGGGGCAAAAAAATATCAGGATGCGGGTCCTCAATCCAACACCCTGATACTTTTAAATTTTGCTGGTGGAGATGATGGGATTTGAACCCACGACCCCCGCGTTGCGAACGCGGTGCTCTCCCGCTGAGCTACATCCCCACGTAATAGGAGGGTAGCATCCACACCTTCTAGTGTCAAGCTCGCAGGGTCTGCGCTTTGCGAATCAATTGATCCCGGGTAAAGCGTAGGCTGCCTAAATCTTTTCCGTGGGTTTTCCCAAACAGAGCTTCCAAGTAGGCGCTCATGAATTGAGTCAACTCCCATTTCAGTTCAGGAGCATTTTTCAGTATTTCCAAAGTGTTTTGCTCGTGCCATGGATATACACGAGTCAAGATTCTATGTCGGCGAAACGATTTCATTGTTTTCATGTAAAGACCAATAATAGCTGACTCTCGATTAACGGATCTGCGAATCACTCGGGGCAG
>JARRRG010000722.1:769-2779 GCA_037380965.1 Deltaproteobacteria bacterium | reverse complement strand
CTGTGCCCACCATTCGGAAACTGCCGTGAATCCCTTCCACTATCCGCCGGTGGTGGCGATCTATCTCCGGGATGTAGGTGATGCCTCCCGTTTGCAGGACCAGGATGCCTCGCGGATTCAAATGCCTCTTGAGGAAATCGTAAAACCCTCTCGAGAAAATATGTCGCGAGAGCTCGCCCGCCTCACCCGCGGTATCGTACGGCTCGGTAAGGTCAGCCACAACGAGGTCGTACCGCTTCTCCGGGTGTTCCCGGAGGTACGTCTCGGCTTCCTGCACGATCAGATCGAGTCGAGGATCGTCGAATGCTCCTTGGTTAATTTCCCTGAAATGAATCCCGCATAAATCGACAACAGCGCGGTCGATTTCCACAAGATCCAGAATTTCCAGGTCCCGGTACTTGAGCAGTTCCCGGCACGCGCACCCG
Organism: Deltaproteobacteria bacterium; assembly: GCA_037380965.1. Lineage (GTDB taxonomy): Bacteria > Desulfobacterota > Desulfomonilia > Desulfomonilales > Desulfomonilaceae > JARRRG01. The sequence continues at coordinate 2,354 of JARRRG010000722.1, read as the reverse complement.
TCTCCACCACCCAAAACGAGAGCCGATCGCACCTTTCGATGCAGCAGGCAGGCAGGATGTATGAGGAGCTCGTGATAGATGTGCTCGTCAGATTCAGCAACCTGGATGATACCGTCCAGGGTAAGAACGAGCCCGAAGTGCGGCGTGCGGAAAATGTCAATCTGCTGGTAGGGACTGGTGACCGATGCCGCGACCGCGTCAACGCGGTTTATCACCACCCGGTCGGCCGATTCCATGTCGAGGAAGACAGTGTGTCCAAAGAGCTTGGCCAGTGATCCGGCCAGCTCATCGGTTTTGAAGAGTCGTTGCTGAGGGGTTGTTGGCATGTCTTGTCCCTCCGGGCTCTCACCGGGTCGGACCGTGGCGGCCCGTCCTCAGTCTTGAGCTGTCGAGTTCACCCTTGCAGGAGAACGGGATATCGGTTATAATCGAGAGAGGTTAGCTTCGATTTTGAATAAAATCTTGGGCTCATATATCTAGATGGCTAGACTCATTGTTTTTCCGGATCAAGATTCTTTTGCTCGTGCCGTGCATATTGCCCGATTCTACGGTCCTTCCATCAGGACCGTACGCCCGCCGAACTACTGCCGGGGCATGGTAGCCCCCGCTCTCCTCATTCGGGGCGGGCTCACCTCATTCGAGCATGACCTCGACCTCCTGGGCATTTCCGTCAGTGGAGCGATTGAATACGCTCGATCAGTCGGCGCTCTCCGTGACGCATCGCCCCTCGATTCACCGTGGAGAGAGATTGTCGGCAGGATCCGTATTGCCCGGGTCTGCCCGAGCGTCACCGACCCTCGCAGGCTCAGGCTCGAGGCGATGGTAGAGAAGAGTGTCGGCCATTTGATTCCCTATGCGGCGCGGCTCATCCGAGGGGGCTTGTACCGCCCCGATGTGCCGGTGATTGCTTTTGAAGAGCAGCACAGACTCCTCATCGTTTCTTCGGGTGAAGTAACCATCTCTCGAGCCGATGATCTGTGGGACATCTGGAGACTGATCCGTACCACGGTTGAGCTTCTGTCTACCGCCTGGGACCGCATGTCCATCATGGAGCCTGAACGGGAGCCCAGACACGGCCTGGGCGCGACCGAGATTTTCAAGCGACTCCCTTCCACCAATTGCGGGAGATGCCACAAAGCCAGTTGCATGGAGTTCGCGGCAGGTCTGCTGATCGGCACGTGCTCGATAGAGCAATGCACGCCTCTCTGCCAGGGACAAGACTCACGGCCCATCGAGTCACTCAATCGCCTGCTTCGTGCCGTGGGCGGTTGATCCCCGCCGTTTGAAATCCCGTGCTGACAATGGTCGCGTATGAACAGGGCGAGTCGAACGGATCCGTCACAATCGCTCGACTCTTATGCGCTCTTGGCCAAGAGAGCTTCATACTGGGCTATTGCGTCGCTGTCAGGCGCGTTGACGTGACACGCGGCCTTATGGCCGCTGCCCATGTCCTTGAGAGGGGGCTCGACAACACTGCACACAGGTATTCTTAGCCAGCATCGCGGATGAAATCGGCACCCAACCGGAGGATGAATGGGGCTTGGTACATCCCCTTCGAGAATGATCCGCTCTCGTTTGAATTCGG
>JARRRG010000722.1:0-747 GCA_037380965.1 Deltaproteobacteria bacterium | reverse complement strand
GAGCCTCGGTGTAAGGGTGGAGGCAAGAGTCGTAGATGCTGTCCCTATCCCCGATCTCAACGATTTTCCCGAGGTACATGACCGCCACTCGGTCGGAGATGTGCTCCACCACGGACAGATCGTGGGAAATGAAGAGATAGGTGAGCCCATACTTATCCTGGAGGTCCTCGAGGAGATTTATTACCTGCGACCGGATCGAAACGTCCAACGCGGAAACCGGCTCATCCGCTATGATCAAGCTCGGATTCAGCGCAATGGCTCGGGCTATCCCGATCCTTTGTCTCTGGCCTCCTGAAAACTCGTGGGGATACCTTTTCAAATATTCGGGCCTGAGGCCGACGTCCTCCATGAGGGCCAGGACCTTTTCACGCCTTTGGGCACGCGTGCCGATCCGATGGACGACAAGGGGTTCGGAGATGATGCTCTGAACCGTCTGGCGAGGGTTGAGTGATGAGTAAGGATCCTGGAAGATGATTTGCATCCTGCGTCTCAAACCCTTCATTGAGGACGAGCTCAGACTGCTGATTTCTTCCCCCTCGAACACGATCCGGCCGGAAGTCGGCTCTTCCAATCGGAGGATGAGCCTGCCGAGTGTGGATTTGCCGCAGCCCGATTCCCCGACAAGTCCCATGGTCTCGCCCCGGCGAATCTCCAGGTCCACCCCGTCAACCGCATGGACCTCGAGCTTTTCGCTCCCGAAGAACCCTTCCTTGACAGGGAAATACTTCACCAAACGCTCGACAACAA
>JARRRG010000721.1:2061-2619 GCA_037380965.1 Deltaproteobacteria bacterium | reverse complement strand
GAACCTGACACCGGACAGCTTTGTCAAGGGCCTGGAAAGCATAAAAGACTACGACATGGGCGGAATGTGCCCGAACATCACTTTTGGACCGAAGCGGCACGTCAGCAGCTTCTCGAGCATGATCCTCAGAGCTGACGCCAAGAACAAGCGCTTCGTGATCGCGGATCCTATTCGGGAGCCGAAGACACCTCAGTAAGCACCTTCACCCGCAGCCTGCGGGCCGAGCTCTTCGATGATTTTCCCGTCCGAGCCCATCTCTCCCGATCGCGATGGCAGCATGTCATCAGGTACCACATCGGCCTGACAGATCAGACAATGTGAGCGGTGCGGTCCGGGACAATGGGCCGGGTTGCCGGCCCGCGGAGTGATTCGTGTTTTCAGAAGCGGCCGGGGGAGACCTTTCCACCCGGAAGAAGTCTCCTCCCGAGCCTCTTCTGTGAAGACCCAACCACACGATCCTCACCTTGCCGGTAGCGGAATCGCACGGCAAGAACCGGCTTGCCCGGTGTGCCCGAACGGGATACGGTTCACGCCGGAGGCGCCCGGGGCAAAGCCGGG